>JANNSM010000017.1:0-3919 GCA_031402635.1 Bacteroidota bacterium
GGCTTCGACATCATTTATGCCTTGCAGGACGAGAAAACTGACCTTGGGCAGGGACTGCAATCTATCCCGGCCTGGCTCGGCAAATCGAGGGCCCTGAAGGTCAGTTCGGGATTGCACCTGCTCAGTGCCGCTTGCCTGTTCTTTGCCGGACTTCACGCCGGCTTTGGAATGTGGTACTGGGCTGGAACAGCGTTGTTTGCCATTCTGCTGGTGTACCAACACAGTTTGGTCAGACCAGACGACCTGAGCCGGGTCAATCTGGCCTTTTTTACCACAAACGGAATCGCTTCCGTGCTTTTCCTCGGTTTTGTTCTGTTGGAACTGTTTTCGCCGTTCCGGCAGGGCTGACCGGACCCGCCGCCTGATCGCGAAATTTTCTGCGCGTAATTTTGCAGGATGTCGAGGATCATGGCTTTTGATTACGGCGTTAAACGAACCGGCATTGCCGTAACCGATCCCGGACGAATGATTGCAACGGGACTGGCTGGGATTGACACCGTCCGGTTGTTTGGTTTCATTGCGGAATACCTTGCTAAAGAACCGGTTGGACTGTTTCTGGTCGGCTACCCGCTGGGACTGGATGGCAAACCCACGGATGCCACAGCACCTGTTGATGTTTTTTTGGGCGGGCTTGCCAAACGCTGGCCCGGTATTCCCCGGCAAACGGCTGACGAGCGATTCAGTTCGCGGGACGCCGTGCGCGCTTTGGTCAACAGCGGTGTCCGAAAAAAGGCCAGACGAGATAAACACCTCGTAGATGAGGTGAGCGCGACGTTAATTTTGCAGGAGTTCCTCCAAAACGACCATTCATGATTTTGCCCATCATTGCCTACGGCACTCACGTATTGCGCCGGCAAGCCGATCCTATCGCAGCGGAATATCCTGCGCTGGAAACGCTGATCGCCAATATGTGGGATACGATGTACAACGCTCATGGCGTGGGTCTGGCCGCTCCCCAAATTGGGCTGAGCATCCGGTTATTTGTTATTGATTCCAAGCAACTCGAAGACGATGAGGAGCGCGAAATGAACCAACCCGGAATCAAAAAAGTGTTCATCAACGCCGAAATCCTGCACGAAGACGGGCAGCCCTGGCTTTATGAAGAAGGCTGCCTTTCGATCCCGGATATCCGCGCCGAAGTTTCAAGGCCCGACCTAATCCGCATCCGCTACCTCAACGAAAAATTTGAAGAGCAAACCGAGGAATTTGACGGGTTAAACGGCCGCATTATTCAGCACGAGTACGACCATATCGAAGGCAAGTTATTCACCGACCGGATCAGTCCGCTAAAAAAGCGACTGCTTAAAAACAAGCTGGAGGACATCAGCCGGGGAAAAGTAGAGGTCCGCTACAAGATGAAATTCCCGATTCGCTGAACGCGGCAGAATAGAAACGTAAAAGGCAGGTTCCCGATATTTTGCCAAACCGATGAGCTTTATCGGTTACTTCCTTTTTTTGAAATCGCCCCGCTTCCAGGCCTGGATAAATTCCTGCCAGGCAAAAACATTGAAGAGCTGAATCGGGGGAGGCTGACCTGCGTAGTAATATTTTCTCGCTTCCTGCCGGAAGAAGTAGTTGGTAGTTTCGTTTCCATCGGTCATCAGGGTTAGACCAAGATCTCGAAGACGCTGTCTTTCCAGGTTCTTCATAGCCCGGTCCATATAGTCATCCGGCACTTCGAGTGCCAGAAAGGCATCTTTGAATTCAGCTTTACCCGGCCAGGGATAGATCACCGTGGCCGCGAGATGAATGGTATCCGTGGTCAGTAACTGAATAATGGAATAACGGTTGGCTTCCAGCTTATCCGGGATCTGGTAGTTCTTGGGTTTATACCCGAGACAGGAAAACTGGATGATATCACCAGGTCTGGCGATCAGCGAGAAAAAGCCCTGGTAGTTGGTAATAGCTCCGTGCCGGTTGCCGGAATTGTAAACCGTAACATAGGGTACGGCGCGCAAACTGTCCGAGGACATGACCACACCGCTGAATTGAATCAGGCCCGATTCGGTGGTTTGTGCTGTCAGAGACGCACACAAAAACAGGAACAGCGAAAAAAAGCTGAGGATGCGAATCACCGAGGGCGAAAATACGTCAAATCCCGGCGTGCTGCCCTTAATCCCCTGAAGGTAATCCCGATGGGGTTGGGGTAGCAACAGGCAAAGCATCCGCTGCAACCGGCAAAGCCGGGGCTTCCTCATTCGCGGCAATCCAGGCACCGGAAAGAAATACCGCTTCTGATGAGCGGATGTCGTTGAGCGGGGTTTGTGCGGGATGATAAGCCAAAGCATCAACAACCGGCAATGCGGGTTGGGGGGCATCGTATGCGTACATGCCGGAGAAAAAAACCTTGAAGCCCAGGTGGAGGACCAATAAAACCGGGAAAGCGGCGGAGATGAGGAGCTTTTTCATAAGCCGGGTAGAGGTGGTTATTTTCCGAAAGTACCCGACATCTTATGACCATAAAAAGACATATTCCTGACTTTGCCACAACTCATGATTGTTTCACAACCTGTTGCCACGTGAAGAATTGGTGGCAATTCCAGGTCATTTTTGGGTCAAATCAGACAGTGTAATGGTTAGCTCCTGGCAATTAGCGCCATAAATCCTGACAGAAAATGGTGTTTGTCAGGCTGTCCTCTTCTCGTCCGTGTTATTCCATAAAAAAAATAAAAAATAAAAAAACAGCCGCCCTTTCGGGCGGCTGAATGAATTTTGATTCGTTATGCCTTCTAAGCTGGTCAGGGGGTAACCCGGACTTTGCGCACAATTCGCTCTGCATCAGTATAGGCACTGATGAAGTAAACCCCGGGGTTGAAGCTGTCAAGCGAGATGCGGTGACTCTTGAACTTGCCATTGAAGCGGTAAACTTCGCGGCCAACAAGATTGTGCATGGTGAGTGTAACCTCCGTTTCAACCCCGAGATTGATTTGCAGATAATCGGAAGCCGGATTCGGGAATACCTCAGCAGACAAGGCCGGAACCACAGCGCCAGTTGAAAAGCGGGAAGGATTGCTTTGGGAATCGCCATCCGACTCTCCGGCGCCGCCACCATTGGTGCCTTCCTGATCCTGCTGGGTAAAGAAAATCTGGGCCTGAGATGGATCGTCGCGGGATCCGGAAATATTGTCTTCTTCCGGACGACCACCATCATCTTCCCGGGTGCGCAAATCCACTTGAGCCTGAAGGCTGGTGAAACCCAGGGCCATCACCGTTATCATGGCCAGTAAGAATTGGTAGAATGGTTTCATGAGCGGCTATTTTTAGGCATACTTTCCGGACCGTATCAGGAAGATAGACAAATTCCATCCGGAAAAAGTTCCTCGATCTCTAATTTACGGGCAAAACGCAAGCCAAATACTATCCGCGGGGCAACAATTTTAACAATTTGCCGGAGCGATTATCAGATAATTTCAACTAATTATACTCTGTATTTTATTGGTTTACAATATTTTAATTCCTAAATTATGCCAAAAATCAATGCTTTTTATCGCAATTTTCGTGACCGTACTTAGGCATTTTAAAAGGTCGAATGCTTACGTTTGGTCCCTGTAGCGTTTCTGAGTGGAATCTGACAGAAGAGAACCCGCAATCCGTGCATTTCAGTAAATCCATCCAAATCCTGCAGACGCTGAGCCCGGTTGAGTGGAAAAAACTCGGCGAATTTCTGCCTTCGCCTGCCTTCAACCGAAACGCAAAACTCGAGGAACTCTTTTTACTCCTCCAACCCCTCCGGAACAACCTGCGCTCTGAAGAACTGGAGCGCACGCGGTTCTATGCGAAATTGTTTCCGGGAGAAGAATTTGACGATAAAAAATTGCGCTACCTGCTCAGTGATCTGGCAAAAGTGCTGGAAGAGTTCCTGGTTTGGACGGCATTTCGGGAAGAGCCCTTTCAGCACGACCGGCTGTTGCTTAAAAGC
>JANNSM010000018.1:0-3012 GCA_031402635.1 Bacteroidota bacterium
CCGGAAGTGCGATTGGAATCGGTCTGGGCTATTTGCTAAACGTTCCGCTGGCAGGATGGGTGCCACTTGCCGCCGCTGGTCTGCTGCTGGTTTATTCCTTTTTCGCCCAGTATCGGATGTTTCTGGGCAACCTGCTGGTTGCTTTGCTGGTGCTGATCGCCGTGATCTTGCCCGCAGGTTTTTTTTTGTTTCCCGGCACACCGCAGGACCAGACTTTGCTCGGAGAACTGCTGACCTTTGCCGCACTTGCCGGATGGTCAACCTGGACCCGGGAATGGGTAAAAGACCTCCAGGACCGCGAAGGCGATCTGTCGGCGGGCTCGGGCTCGGCGGCAATTCGCCTGAGCCTGGCGGCCAATAAAGCCGGAATTTATTCCACCATTCTTTTTCAGGTTGCCCTGGTGGTCAGCGCTGTTTTTTTCTGGTCGTGGATCGAAAAGGCCATGGTGCTCTGGGCTGCTTTAATTCTGGTG
The DNA here is from genome assembly GCA_031402635.1 of Bacteroidota bacterium. GTDB lineage: Bacteria > Bacteroidota > Bacteroidia > Chitinophagales > BACL12 > WGOA01. Next base: position 474 of record JANNSM010000018.1, read on the forward strand.
TTTTATGCAGTTTTGGCTTTTCAGGTCAGGCACGCCGAATCTCCTGAGTCGTTTAGCCTTCCGAGCAAAACGGCAAAAATCATCATGGCGCTGGGTATTGCCTGGATGGGCATTCTGGCGCTGAACCGTTGCCCATGAAAACGATTCTGCTCGCTTCCCGTTCTCCCCGCCGTCAGGATATGCTCCGCGAATCCGGTTTTTTGTTTCGCGTAGATGCCGTGGACACGGATGAACATGCACCGGCGGGCTTGTCCGCGGGCGAAACTGCCTTGCACATTGCGCGGGGCAAGGCCGTTGCTTCACAGCGGCTTCGTGCTCCGGGCGAGATTCTCATCGCTGCGGATACCGTGGTCTCTACGGGGAAGGTCATTTTGGGCAAACCCCGTGATGAATCCGAAGCAAGGGATATGCTGCGCAGCCTTTCCGGCCGAACTCATCAGGTGGTCACCGCCGTGGTCATTTCTGGTGAAGGGGGCCAGGAGGAGTTTCTGGAATTCACGGAAGTGGATTTTTCGCCCTTGAGCGAAGAAACCATAGCCTATTATATTCAAAGTCGCAAACCCTTTGACAAAGCCGGAGCTTACGCCATCCAGGAATGGATTGGCATGACTCATATCAGAGCAATCCGCGGCTGTTACCAGAATGTGGTGGGTTTGCCGATGCCAAGACTCTATGCGATGCTCATTCAGCACGGTGCCGCCCGGATGCCCGGACACTGAAACCAACTTTTTTAGATCATATCCCGCAGGTCAGGGCAGTCCCAGTTTTTTCCTGATCAATCCGAGCACATTATCGCTTTCCGGTGCATAGGCCAGCGATCCGGTAGAAATATCAAAAATCATCCGGTAGTTGTTCTCCGTAGCCACTTCCTTGATCAGGTTTTGGGTTCTGATGAGCACCGGTGCAAACAATTCCTCGCGTTTCTTCTGCATCATGTCCTGGGAGCCGGTTTCAAATTCCTTGATCCGCTTTTCGAGCGACTGCAGATCAGCGAGTTTGGAACTGGACACAAACGTGGAGATAGAATCCTTGACCCGCAGGTATTCCTGCGATTTTACATTGAATTCCCGGACATAATCATTGTACTGTGTCTGGATATCCTGCTGATAAACGGAAAGCAGTGAATCTGCGGCCCGGGTCTCCGGAAGCAAATTGATCACCTCCAGCGAATTGATATACCCAAACTTTACGGCCTGGGCCTGCAGCGTCAGCCCGACAGACAATAAAACAATAATTAATATATTTTTCATGATTTTTTATTAGTGTTCAGTATTGTAAAAGGGTGATGCGAAATTAGGTAAAAGCAGGGCAGGGGGAAAGGAACGTCCATCCGCCTTTCATGGCTAACTTTGTGGTCTGTAATCCTATGGAAGTCGAATTGTTTATCCCCTGTTTTATTGATCAGCTTTTTCCCGAAACGGGTTTTCAAACCAAGCGGATTCTGGAAAAGGCCGGCTGTACCGTTCACTACAATCCCGCCCAGACCTGTTGCGGTCAACCGGCCTGTAACGCTGGCTTTTGGACGGAATCGCTGGCTGTAGCCGAAAAGTTTGTCCGCGATTTTTCCGGGGTAAGACCGGTTGTTTCCCCGTCGGGTTCCTGCGTGGGTTTTGTTCGCAATACCATGGAAAAGCTCATGCAGGAATCGCCAAAGCGTCAGGATTATCGCGGGCTGCGCCACCAGGTTTATGAGCTCAGTGAGTTTCTGGTGGATGTTTTGGGTGTGGACGATCTCGGCGCGGAACTCAATGCCAGAGCCACCTACCACGATGCCTGTGGGGCATTGCGGGAATGCGGGATCCGCAGCGCTCCGCGTCGGCTGCTTTCGAGGGTTAAAGGATTGGAGCTGGTTGAAATGACCGATGCCGAAACCTGTTGCGGCTTCGGTGGAACCTTTGCCGTCAAGTTCGAATCCATTTCCACCGGAATGGCTGACGGGAAGTTGGCCAACGCAAGAGCGACCGGTGCAGAAATGATCATTTCCACCGACCTGTCCTGCCTGATGCACATTCAGGGTTATGCCAGCCACGAGCATCAACCAATTAGGACCTTGCACCTGGCCGAAGTACTCAGTAGCGGTTGGTGAAATTCCCTGAGAACCATGAAAACGGGTTCTTTCCTTGTCGCGCTTTTTTTTACCGGGCTGCCAGCCAGCCACGCGGAGGTAGTTTGGGCACAAAGCGTCATTGCCTTTTCTTCGCAGTACAGCGAAACCTATTATTCGGCTGTTCAGGCTACCGGCAAGCCGGATACACCACCGAATTTACAGGAACCCGCTCCCCAGGCCTGGTCGTCACTGAATCCTGATGGCGGTGAAGAATTTATTCGCCTCAGTTTTGGCGAAGGGTTGGATCGCGTTCAGCAAATCGCAATCGTTGAAAGCTACCATCCCGGTGCTATATACCGGGTTTACCTCGAAAGTGGAGCCAGCGCCTGGCTGGTCCACGAGGCCCTTCGACCCAAACCGACCGAGGAACCGTATCGCATTTACCGCATCTACCTGGATGCGGTTCCCTACCGGGTAACGGGTATCCGAATT
>JANNSM010000019.1:0-6217 GCA_031402635.1 Bacteroidota bacterium
ACCGCTTCCTGCACATGGCCGTTCACTTCGATCTTCTCCAAACCGGAATACGTGCCCACCCCGTGGTCAATAAGGGTCACGTAATCACCGGGACTCAGCTCCCGCAAAGCCTTCATGGTCAGCGCTTCTGACCGCGAGTAACCGCGCTTGATGCTGTACTTGTGGTAGCGCTCAAAGACCTGGTGGTCCGTGTAAGCGGCCAGTCTGGCTGCAGTATCCACAAAGCCCGCAGAGAGTGCGGCGGCCACCGGTTGGTAAGCAGGTGGCTCCCCGTCGCCGGATTTCAGGTCGGTGAAAATCTGCCGAAACCGCTCAATCTGGCGGGCGTTGGAGCAGTACAGGTAATTATCCAGCCCTTCGTTGGTGTTTCGTTTCAGGTCGCTGATCAGCAGCTCAAAATTCTTGTTGAACGAAGGCTGGGGCCGGGTTCCGAATTTAACCAGGTGCGCACCCGGCATACGCGCTTCCGAGCCGATCTCCAGCACCGGTAGCGAGGCGATATCCTGCAGTACCTCCTGTTGGGTGGTGAACAACTGTTCAAAGGAATATCGAACCAGCAGGTGCTGGTCGTCAGGGGTTTTGGTCGCGTTCAGCGCTTTGGCCATGGCCACCGCCTTTTCGGCACAAACCCCCAACACATCCAACAAGTGTCGGGCATCAGATAACCAAAGCGCCGTGCCCTCCGGCAGACTTTTAAGCAGGTCCTGCTTGCGCTCCTGATCAAATTCGGTTTGAATATTCGGAACAATGGTGACCTGCGCAATTTTGCGCGTGGAGAGTTGGCTTTCCGGCTCAAAAACCCGAATGGATTCCACCGTATCGCCAAACAATTCCACCCGGTAAGGCAGGTCATTTCCAAAACTGTAAACGTCAATGATGCCCCCGCGAATGCTGAACTGACCGGGCTCATAGACAAAGTCCACCGGGTGGAAACCGCTTTCGACCAGCACATCCATGAGAAAATCCGTGTCCAGTTTCTCGCCCTTGATAATGTAGAGCGTGCGGTGTTGCAGCGCCGCCGGGCTGACAATGCGCTCAAACAAGGCCTCCGGATACGTCACGATCAGCTCGCCGCGCGTGTTGGAATTGGCCAGCCGGTTGACCGCCTCGGTGCGCAACAACACGTTGTTGGCATTGACTTCATCAAAACGCCCCGGCTGCTTAAACGAATCGGGAATAAACAGCACGTCCTTGCGCTCCAGAAGGCTTTGCAAGTCGTTGAGGAAGTAAGCCGCCTCTTCCTTGTCGTGCAGCACAAAACAGTAACTGCCGCCCCGCGCCCGGTACATCGCCGCCGCTACAACCGCCGCGGCCGAGCCCACCAATCCCTCCAGGTGCAACCTTGCGGGGGGGCTGTCCTGCAATTGTGATATGACTTGCTGAATCCTCGCGTCGCTGCGGTACCGGTCCAGCAGGGTGGGCTTGTCCATCCGCGCGCGAAGATACCATCCTTTGCTTTAAAGTTTTTCAGGTGCCATGACATGGAAGCAATAGAAATGAAGTAGTTTAGGAAATTTGGTTGATGTAGTTCAACCTTTTTTAGGAACCTTTTTGTTTCTTGTTCTCGAAAGAATTTCTGTTGTCATTCCTAAATAAGATGCCAATGCATACTGAGGAACCCTTTGAACAATTTGCGGGTACTTACTAAGGAAATTTTTGTAACGTTCTTCAGAAGTCATGGTTAGGTTTGAGATTATTCTTTAAAGCTCCTTCCAAAACATAGTTTCTATGTTGTGCAATATATTTGGGTTGCACAATAAGTTGCCGCTTTTTAATTTTTACTTGCCTGAATGAAGAACTGAATTGTTCTGCTTCGGCTTCTGTAAGATTTGAATATCAGCTTATATACTCAATTAATTTGGTCGTCATTTAGTCAACGGATTACTGTTGGCATAATGAATAAATCTATGCATCTCCTTTAATTCATATGTTTTGTGTGTTCGCTACGGAAATATTAGTTGCCAGAACAAAGACTTTTATTTCATGATTAGCTGAGTTAGTTGGTGATGGTTATCAACTCACCAACGCTAAATGGATACCGCATTTAAAAACACGGTATCCAGATATGCATAGGCGGCAAAGACAGTCGTTATTATTTCATACCAAAGACTGTTACATCAGCCTGGCCATTTAAAAATCCTTTCGTGTCATACCAGAATTCAATTCTTCTGATGCTTCGCTGGCCTGCTCCTGCCAGGTCTATTGCACGGCTTTCTCCACCTTGTGGAATATTTTGGCGTACCTCAACTTGATCGTGCTCCCCATTATCGTAGGTCACTACCATATGCATGAGGTTGAGCGGCGCGTCAGTTACTTTGAATTTTAGCGCCCGAAAATTGTCTGAGCGGCCTTTAACTATGATAGCATCATGATCCGCTGTGTGACTTGCATGCGTGGTTCCAATGATTCGCCACGTGCCAGGGAGTCCGGCTCTTGGCCTACTTACTCGTTGGGAAAAGCCGATCGAGCTTATCAAGACAAATGCTAACAGCAGGATGGGAAATTTTCTGTTTATTTTCATTTTTTATTAAATTTTTATGGTTCAGTTTATTTAATATTTACTAAGATTCCTCTCTGACTCATAATGATGGGTAGGAGGATTCAGTTGATTTCTTGGTGGTGGTATAGACAAATACCATGCCCAAGTTGGGAATATCCGATCATGCAGCAGTTTCTTAAGCTAAGCCGAGGTTTTTGCATAGGATAAATTACTCCCCATAAAATATAAGTATATTTTGCTAAATATTTCCCAATGGCTAAAACATTGATTTTAATGCCTGAAAAATGGGGGTGGTGGTAGCGATGTCTATTCCTAAAGAGATGCTTCTCCAGGCTAGTAATAAAACGTTTTCGTTTCTGTCAATGTTTTAACCTTAATTTGTCAGGTTTTCTTCGTTCTTGAGAAAGGACACTCTTTGCCAGGTTTTAATTTGCGGGTCAGCATGTGCGACTTAACAGTGTCTTTGTCTCGTGCGTAGTTTAAAATAATTTCATTTGTAAATCTATTTTAGGTTGAAAAGTCCCGATGATAATAAAGGGGTTTAACGAGACATGATGATGAGCCTGCGTAGTTCCTAAGAAAAAATGCAGGTCTTTTGTTTTTGCAAAGTCGTCAAAGTATTTGTGGCGAACATCTGTAAGAGCTTTATGTTCATCACCTTCGTGTCGGGCAAGACAGTTCCAATAAAGTTGTCCTGTTTCCCAATCTTCAATCATCATGCGGCTTTCTGTCCCCTGATTGTCTTTGAAATGGTATTTAAATTTATAAGGCAGTTTTTGAACCACTTCAAATTTTCCTTCTTTCGTGGTTTCAAAAAGGTTGAGTTGATTCAGTTTGGCTATCTTGTCTTTGCCCCACTGACGGTCAACTAAAGCAGTAGTGAAATCTAAAATCTCTGTCGGTTTGAAAACGGCTAATGAGGTGCAGATGTTTTTGTTCTTGGCTTCTGCAATCAGTTCTGTGAGGTCGTAGTAAATTTTACCTAAACAGATTTTCTTGCGTTCTTCCCAATTGTTTGCAGTGTCAATGTGTCCAACAACTTTTATTTCGCTGTCAATACTTATTGGTCGGAAACTATCAGGTCTGAAATCGCTAGTGTTCTTTACCAAATCAACTTCTATCCAATCGTATTTTTTGTATTGCTCGTTGTAAGATTTTTTGCGGAACGGAACAGGATGAAGTCGTATCCAAGTGCCATCTTCTTTAAAACCTGCTGTGCAAACCAGTTCATCATACTTGGCAGAAAGTGTCGGATAGGTTTTTACCGTAATTAATACTTTCGTTAATGCCATAGCTTAGATGTGTTTTACTTCATAATTGAATTCAGGTAAGGTTTCAATTGCTTCGGCTAAATGCTTACGGTGGCACTGACAAATATTTGCTTCAAAACAAGTTAACGCAATGCGTTTGTGTTGTTTCAACAGCTTCAAAATTTCGTTTTGATATGGCGTTGTTTTCGTTAAATTGCTTTTGCGGTAATCGGCAAACAATTTATCGTAATCGCTTTGTGTGTTCAGTTCCCGGCGTTGGTCGCTTTGTATGCCTACTTCTGGAATATGCACATACTCAATACCCAAACTTGAACAGTATTTTTTCAATTGGCTTTTGCTAAAACCGTATTTCATGCTCAACGGATTGTTACGAACATCCACCAAAACTTTTACGTCGTTTTTAAGCAAACGAACCAAGTACTCTTCAAGCGATATGCCTTCGTACCCGATAGTAAAAAGTACCGTTCTATTTCCTTTCGGATTGGCTTTAGTTACTTTTTCTATTTCTTCTTTCGTTAATAAGTTTTCGGCTGCTTCGCTTCGGGTGGCATAAAACGGAAAGTTTATATAAGTGTGCTTCATCAAAGCCGTTGCACTCATTTTTCCGTAATTCGTTTTTACTTCCAACAACAGATTAAAGTCGGCAGGTTTCAGCTGTTTGAGGTAGTCTGTTTCGTCTTTCTTTTCAAAGGTTTTTTCATCTTCATTTAAAAAGCCTTTTGTAACCATTGCCGTCATATCGGCATTGGCGGAATAAGAGTAACAACCGAACTTGTAAGGAATAAAATCATACACGGCCTTTTCTTGTTTATTGGTAAACAAGAAAAGCAGTTTTTGCAAGCGGATTTTATCCAATTGCCCGTCAAAAAGTTGCATTAAACCCAGTATTATTTTTCTTCTATAATACATTATACGAACTTAAGATTTTTGTAAAGCATTATTCTATTTATTAATTAAGTTTTAAAGTAATATTGTCTATTTTTTCCGAAATAGTTAATGTAATCTTCCTTTGATAAAATATAGCTCTTATCGTTGTTGCAATAATAACAAGACAAAACACTGTTTTCAGGTTCGTAAATTTCGTCATTCTTATTAATTTCTAAAGCAGAACCTCTGCGACCTCCGCCTCTTGCAGCTCTTGTTTTCAGAAGACCTGCCACTATCAATTTGTTGATGTCAAAAATGGATGTTTCACAGCAGAAACAACTGAACTCCTGGAATTTCAATTTTTCAATATACCATGCAGCCAATTTATCAGAAGAGCCAAATTTTGCCCTTTTCGGTTTGTAAAGGTTCTTTTCTACTCTTGCATATTCTTTTTCTATGTAATCTTCTTGGTACATGCAGTATAATTATATCCTATGCAATTGTAAGTTTATTCTGTCCATTAAAATTTAAGGAATAGTCGAATATGTCTGAAAATTTTATTGATACAGGCCAAGGGGTCTAAGAGACGACTTGCCCAAGTGAGAACACTTAAAAGCAATATTTGAATATCTTCTAGGCCCCCAAAAACACCTCCGCCATCATGCAACGGGCACTCCCCCCGCCGAATCGCTCGATGGTGTCCAGCTGACTGGCGATTATCGGCGTGAGCGCTTCGATGACGGCGCGCTGGCTTGGATGCAACGCCTCCAAAGCTTGTTGGGACATGACGGTGTAGTGGCGGCCGGCAGTGCTTCGCAGTTCCAGCATATTACCGGCAAAGCGATTCATTTGGTCGTGCGAAATGGTGAGAATCGTTTTGCCGGCGCTTTCCAGACTTAGGCGAACGACATCGCGCTTGTCGGGAGCTACGGCTTCCAGACAAATCACGGCGAGTTTTTCGCCGATGTGCATGACCACGTTGGTGTGGTAGATTTCCCGGCCCTGATCGTCTGAGGCTTCAAAGCACTGAAGACTAAAGCCAAAAGTTTGGGCAAATTCAGCGAGCAGTGCCGGCTCCGTTCGGGGCGAAAGGCAGGCGTAGATGCAATTTGCCGCGCGGTCAATGACCATCGAACCGGTACCTTCCAAAAAACGACCGGAGATTTCATTGGGACTCAGATCAACGATGAGGTTTACCGGCAATCCGTGTTGCTCCTGTAAGGTCTGGATGATGTCCAGGCGGCGCTCGGCACGCCGGTTGGGGGCGTACATCGGGTAGAGAAAAACATAGCCATTGCTATGGGTGCTAAACCAGTTGTTGGGAAAAATCGAGTCGGGTTGAGGGTCTTCGGACCGGTCGCTAAAAATCAGGACCCGGACACCGGCGGAACGGAGTTTTTCTGCGAAGGCATCAAACTCTGCCAATGCCGCTGCCTGAATGGCAGCTTCGTTTTCCGCGCCTTGCGATTGTTGAAAAGCGTTGTTTCCGGCTGTCTGCGGATTGTATCCAAACCGGACCGGCCGGATCATCAGAATAGTATCGGTGACCTGGGCGCTCATCGTATCGGCAATTTTTAAT
>JANNSM010000020.1:0-2853 GCA_031402635.1 Bacteroidota bacterium
CAGGGGCGTCAGACTTGAAGCCGTTGGGGAACAATACGACTTGGCGGGCTGCCAAGGTGAGGTTGCCGATGGTGGCGTCGGTGTTGTTGGCAGCTTTGGTAATAGCGGCCACTTGATCGAGGGCGCTGGCCTTGGCGTCGACGGCACCGGTTTGGCCGTTGAACATCACTTTGACTTCGCCGGTTTTGGGGTCGGTGTATTCGTGGCTCCACAGGGCGAAGCGCAGTTCATCATCGACGCCAGGGGTAGAGAGGCGGCCATCAAAAGCTGGGCGATTGTCGCCAGGCTGTTTGTCGCGGTTGAAAAAAGCAATGAACTTGCCTGTTGGTTGCTTAAGTTGGTCCATGGCGTCTCCTTGGGTTGTTGCCCAAACAGGCTGAGACGGATGGTATGCAACGTCAATATGGGGTGCTTATGGGATAGGCATTGGCGTCGCACATAAAAAATGGGGACAACATTTTACTTATGGTCAAACTCTAACTAGAAAACTGGCGTGCAAGGATTTATCGGCGTATAGTGATTTGCACGAAGTCAATACATCTATTGCGAACAGGATTCTCATGCAAATTGAAGCTATGAAGATAAATAATTTTCGCGCAATACGAAGTGCCGATGTTACATTTTCTCGTCTTACCAGCCTAATAGGTGGAAACAATGCTGGAAAGTCAACCATTTTAAAGGCTATTGAGTTGTTTTTCGAGGCAGCACCAAAAATCACAAAAGAAGATTTCTCAGCAGGGTCGGAAGGCGAAACAATAGAGTTTTCAATTACCTTTAATCAGCTAACGCCCATGGATAAAGCAGAGTTTGGCGATGCGATCATAAACGAGAGGCTCGTAGTTTCAAGGCATTTTTCCTTAGACGATAAGGACTCTGGTCAGTACTCTGTAACGGCCTTGGCATTCTCAGGCTTTGATGAAATCCGTGCTGAAACTAATGGTACAAAGCGATTGGCGGCTTATCGTGCCCTTCAGAAAATTCACGACAGCCTACCAGCCGTTACGATTGGAGCCGATATTGATCCTGCATTAATAGCTTGGCAGAAAGCCAATCCACAAAAACTCAAAACTCAACGGATTCGGGGGTTTTTTGGTGCTCAGAACGTTGCTGCGGGTAAATTGCGCAAAAAAACAGCAGTTCATGTCGTTTCCGCTGTGCGTGATGCGGGAGCTGAAACGGCTGACGCCAAGCGAAGTCCGATCATATCGTTAATGTCGGACATAGCTAAGCAAACATTTGAAAATAAGAAGGAAATATCGGTTTTTTTAGAAAAAATGAAAAAGGAATTTGAACTTTTAGCGGATCCTGATAAAATTCCTCAGCTTGCATCAATTAGTTCTCAGTTAACGGATAGCATTAAGCGGTTTTATGCAGACTCTAAGCTTGAGGCTATCTGGGTAAAGGGGCAAGGTGTAAATGTCGAATATCCGGCACCTCGCATTGTGGTCGATCATGGCGGAGTCAGTTCAGACTTGGGGCGCGTTGGGCACGGACTTCAACGCGCTGCACTTTTTGCAATAGTTCAGTTTCTCGCTGAGCAGCGGTCGGCAAATACTATAGAGGAGGGCCAGAAAGAGTTTGATGAAGCAGCAAGTGACATAATCGTTCTTGTGGAAGAGCCAGAAATATACCAACATCCAAGCAAACAGACTGTTATTTTTGACGCCTTTAAAGGCGTTACAAATGGTCACAATACAAGCACTGGAATTCGAATCCAAATTATTTACACAACACACTCTGAAAAATTCATACGCATGCCAGATATTGATTCAATGCGACTTGTGAGGCGAGTGCAGGTCGAGGACAAATCTGAAAATAAAGTGTCATCGCTTAGTATCGAAACGTGCAGTGCTGCTATGGCGGCGTTTCTCGATCCTGCTCCCAAGCCTATGCCTAACGATTCGTTCATTGCTAAGCTCCATATCTTTGGAAGAGAGGTTTGCGAGGGTTTTTTCGCTAACAAAATCATACTTGTAGAGGGTATTACTGATCGAGCGATCTTAGAAGCTGCCTACCGGGTGCGCGGACGGGATCCCAACCATGAATCGATTGCAATTATTTCGCTCGATGGAAAGACTAAGATGGATAAGCCAGCTTATATATTTCCTGAATTTGGAATTCCCACTTTTTTAGTATTTGATAATGATTCAAAGAAGAAGCCAGATAAGCAGCGAACAAAGATGAATATTTTGCTTCAAAAAATTTGTGGTGTTGATGTTCCAGAGGCGATGCCCTCAGGCTGTTTTCAAAAGTATGCAGCGCTCGAGAATGACCTTGAATCATATCTTGCTTCACAGATCGGAAGAGATTTTGAAATGCTAATGCAACCGATAGCTGACGAGTTTGGACTTAGTTTTGACGATGTCAAAAAGACACCAGCAGCAACACGCCTATTGTTTGACCGTGCTTCGCAGGAAGGGTATTCATTTCCCATTCTTGATCAAATTATCAACAGTGTTGATGCGCTTGGATGAAGCAATGAAATATTTTCCGGTGTCTTCCAGTAATATCGAATCTGTTGGCTTCGACGAGGACAGAGAAATTTTGGGTGTTAAATACCTTAACGGAACGGAATACCATTATATAGCTGTGCCGAAGTCTGTTTTTGACGGTTTGCTCCGTGCAAGTTCACCGGGTCGGTTTCTCAATGAAGAGGTAAAAGCTACGCAGTATAAGTTTATTCAAGTTCGCTGAAAACGATCTTTTGAACTCGACCTGGCAGGTTCAGAGAATGATGACTTCATCCGGGGGGATGGTGATTGTAAGTTTGTACTTTCAGTTAAAGCTTTTCGTAGAGTGCGAAATGACCGATCAAAAAGCGGATGAACAGCTAGCTTGTCTTCTTGGGTGTTG
>JANNSM010000021.1:0-1781 GCA_031402635.1 Bacteroidota bacterium
TAACAGACTATGCCAAAAGGGCCGCACCCGGTGAAACATAAGTGTCTTCATTGTTCGCGGAGTTGACCGCTGCGCCGGCTCAGCGCGAAAGCCAGAGCGCCCACAACCAGCAGCGAATACAGAACGGCCATGGCATGACCAAGGGGAATATTGTTCAGGTCGAAACGGCTGAGCTGCTCGGTAACAAAGATGGTCACCACCCGCGGCGAGCTGCGGCCCAAAAGCAGCGGTATTTCATACGTTCCGACGAGGTAAACGCCGTACAACAGCAACACCGGCAAGCTGCGCTTCAGCATCAGGGGCAGGTAGATCCTGCGAGCAAAATCGCGGTTACCGGCACCCAGACTGTGCGCCGCACGGCGCAGTGCCGGCATGTTTTCCAGACCGGCCTGGTGAACAAAGACCAGCGTGAAAAATGGGAACAGCAGGAATACCTGCGTGGCGATAATGCCCACGGAGGCTGCGTCGTTGACCAGCCGGGGAAAGTCTTCGACGCTGCTGGTCAGGTGAAGGGCAACGCTAACGCGCGACAACAGTCCTGCGGGACTGAGCAGTTCAAAGAATACAAATGCGGCCACTGCGGGCGGGAGGGTGAGCGGCAAAAAAAGCCATGCGTATAGCCGCTTTCCCGCTCGGTTGAACACCATGTGATGCGAAAGCAATAAGGCCAGGCAAATGATCAGCGCCATCGAAACGAGGGTCAGGCAGGCCGTATAACCCAACGTAATCCAGGCCTCGCCGCCATGAACTGGTGCCTGCAGGAGCCTTTGCCAGTGCTGTGGCGTAAATCCCTGGCGGAAAACCCCGGCAAACCCGGTACTGTAGGCCACCGAATACATCCAGCCGGCCAGGAGCGGCACCACGGTTACTAACGCATAGAGCCCGAGCACAACCCGCTGACGGTTGCGTACCGGACGGGAAAAATGTTCACTGACCGATGACATGAGTCCGAAAATCGGCAAAAAGCCGGATCATATACTCCGGGTCCGGTTCCATCAGCGCCCGGTCCTGAATAGAAGCGCGGTCCGGAGCATAGCGGCGGCCGGGTAAAGCGGCAAATTGCTCTTTCCACTCCGGCTCCAGCCTCTCCGGAGAAAGCACAGTGCCGTCACCCCAGACATCCGGTTTCATTTTCTCCAATTGTGCCTCCGGCGAAATGAGAAAATTGATCACCACCAACGCAGCCTCTTTGTGGCGGGCCGCTGCGGGAATTCCCAAAAAATGGCTGTTCTGGATCGTGCCCGTGACCGGAACATAGGCCCTGCTGTCCCCGCTAAAAAATCCCTCATTGATTTTGTTGTCCACTTCGGCGTCGTTGTTGCTCATGGTGAACCACAATTCGCCATTGGCAAACAACTGGTGCATTTGCGCCACAGAAGAAGGGAAACTGGAACCCTCGTTCCAAAAATACTTTTTGTTGTGGTTGATAAAATCCCAGAGTTCCGCGCTGTGCTTTTCATACTTATTCAGGTCGAAAGGGCCGCTGAGCGAATCCCGGCCGCCTGCCAGATGAATGAGCCAGGACTTGAGCAGCGTCATTCCGGTAAAGTCATTGCCAACGGTAAACTTACCGGGGTTGGCTGCCCACCAACGCTCCCAGTCCTGCAGGGTCTGCGGGGGTTGTGGCACCTGCCCCGAGTCGTAGATCAGCGCGAGTTGCACGTTGCCCCAGGGGCATTCGTAGCCGTTGACCGGCTGCTGAAAATCAACGGAGATGAACGGATTGTCCCAGTTCACAAAACGGCTGTTGGGCAGCCGGTCCGTAAAGGGCCCAAAAAGTG
>JANNSM010000022.1:0-2556 GCA_031402635.1 Bacteroidota bacterium
ACGAAGGTGCCGGTCGGAATTGCGCACCAGCAAAGAAAATTTATCGCCCTCACGCTGGAGGTGATAAAGCGCCAGGTTGCCGTGTTCAAAACGCTCCATCTGCTCCAGCGGACTTTCCAAAAGCAGGCTCAGCAGAACGCGCATAGAACGCCCGTGGCTAATGATCAGGGAAGCCTGTTGGTTTTGGGATTCCCAATGGTTCAAAAACACCTGCATTCGTTGCTGCACGTCCAAAGGACTTTCGCCACCGGGCAGCGATACGTTCAACTCACCACGCGTCCAGCCCTGGATGATACGGGCGTATTCCGCCCGCATGACCGCCGTGGCTTTGAGTCCTTCGCGCTCCCCCCAGTCAATTTCGTCAAGCTCCGGATGGGCTGACCAGGGCAACCCGGTTTCGATGAACGGCTCGGCGGTTTCGCGGGTGCGATTCAAGGAGGAAATATAAACGTGTTGAAAGGGAATATGCCGGTAGGCTTCGAAAAACAGCCTGCTTTGACGGCGACCGGTTTCGTTCAGCGATGCGTTGACACCCCGTCCCTGAACAATGTGTCGTCGGTTAAAATCGGTTTCGCCGTGCCGGACAATGTACAGGTCCTGAATCATGCCGGAGATTTTGGCGCCAGGAAAGTCGCCGGGGTTTCCGCACTTGCGGGAAATTCCACGGTTGAATAATCCACGAGGGTGCGGTAGAGGGTGTCCCGTTCAACCGGGCGCCGACCGACAGCGCGAATCAGTTCTGCCAACTGCGCAGTGCTCATAGCGGGGTTCTGCTCTTCGGCTCCTGCCATAGAGTAGATTTTGGTGCTGTCGTCAATGGTGCCGTCCAGATCATTGACCCCGAATGCCTGGGTAAGTTGCGCGGCTTCACGCCCCAACATGGGCCAGTAGGCTTTGATGTGGGGAATATTGTCGAGGTAAATTCGGGCCACGGAATAGGTCTTGAGGTCCTCCACCAGCGTGGTTTCCGGTACATGGCTCATTTGATTGTCCTGGTTGCGGAACTTGAGCGGGATAAAAGTGTTGAATCCACCGGTCTTATCCTGTAAAGTACGGAGCCGATCCATATGGTCAATCCGGTTACCATAGGTTTCAATGTGTCCGTAAAGCATGGTGGCATTGCTCTTCATCCCCAGCCGGTGGGCCGTTTCATGAATTTTCAACCAGGTGGCTGAATCGCATTTGTCACCGCAGATTTTGGCTCGAAGGGTTTCGTCAAAAATTTCAGCGCCGCCGCCGGGCAGCGAACCGAGGCCCTTCGACATGAGAAATGAAAGACCATCTTCGATGCTGACCTTGGCCTTGCGAAACATATAGTCCAGCTCCACGGCCGTGAATCCCTTGATATGCAGTTCTGGTCGAATGGCCCTGATCCCTTCAAGTACCTCCCCAAACCATTGAAGGTTCATTTGGGGCAGCACCCCGCCCACGATATGGACTTCGGTTACGGGTTGGTTGTTGTAACCGCGTACAATATGCCAGATCTGCTCCTTATCCATGACCCAGCCCTGGTCTTTTTGTTTGATCAGTCTGGAATAGGAACAGAACTTACAGTCAAATACACAAAGATTGGTTGGTTCAATATGAAAATTCCGGTTGAAATAGGTCACATCACCGTGCATTCGTTCGCGGACGGCATTGGCCAGCGCCCCGAGAAAACCAAGATCGGCTTTTTCAAAAAGCAATACCCCTTCCTCCGGGCTCAGGCGTTCAGAACGCTCCACCTTGCGGGCAATTCGGGCAATGTCGGCATTTTCCACCCCAATAGCGAGCAGATTTTCCAGGTTGGCAGGTTCAAACATCATTAAACCGGTAAACAATCCCGGTAAAGATAAGGTTGAACCCGTTGGGGGTGGAACGCTCAGTCTTTCAGACAGCGAACGGAATAACCGTAGGTTTCCAGTGCCAAAAATCGGCCAACCGTCGTGTTATTGTAGTAAACCCCGCGGTAGTATGGGCTGGCGCCCCCAATTTTGGTGGACGTCCACCAAAAACAATTGAATCCGACGGGTGCATAGGACAGTCCATTGAAATTTCTGTCTCCGGCCGGGATGCCGGTGAACCCACTTGAATTGGTAGCCCCGGTGTTTGGGGAAGACCAAAGGCCGGTTCCGGCAGAGAGAGTACCCGTTGCTTTGAGTTTGCCACCGGCTACGGCTAACCCACCCTGCCCATCGGTCAGGGTAGTCCATTCCGCATCCGTTGGTTCGTGCCAGCCGGTTGGACAAAGACCCCGTGAATCATTGACAGCATACCAGTTGTACAACAATCCGTAGATGTCCTTGTTAGCCGCGACGCCGTTGTAAACGGCCTGCGCTCCGCTTGTTGTTGATGCCCAGGAGGCTGCATCCAGACTGCCGGGAATGGGATCGCCGTTGCTGTAGTTTTCAACTTTCAGGTTCTGAGCCATCCAGCATTGGCTGCCAATGCCAACGGTATTGTAAACATTGCCATTGATGTCCGTGACGGTTGCCGGGCAACTGGGGGTTCCTTTGGTAAAGTTCGATGGGGCGGAGACCGGGGTAACACTGTAAGGGGGAATAGTACTGCAGGCGG
>JANNSM010000023.1:0-3176 GCA_031402635.1 Bacteroidota bacterium
ACTGTGTTAAGCTTATGTATCCTCTGCATAAACCATTTGTAACCAACGCTTAAGATTAGGTTACTTCGTGAAAAAAACATTGAAAATGCGTTCGGCAAGGTTTATTTTTACTCAGATGGGCCAGCGAACAGGTCCTCTTTAATCACTATACCATGCCGAATTCCAAGCCCTTCAAGCTGGAATATATTATTAAAAGTTCTCCTACAATCCTCTACAGCTTTCTCACCACGCCAGCAGGCCTCAGTCAGTGGTTCGCCGATTCGGTGGATATCAACGGCGAGATTTACACCTTTGTCTGGAATGGAATTGAAGAACAAGCCGAATTGCTTGAGGATATTGAGAATGAATTGGTGCGCTTCCGATGGGATTACGCTGACGACCATGAATACTTTGAATTCAATATCGAGATGTCAGAAGTAACGGGAGATACCATTCTCTACGTCACGGATTTTGCCGAAGAAGCAGACCGCCGGGATCAGGAAATTCTCTGGGACAGCCAGATCGCCAACCTGATCAAACGCGTTGGCGGATCCTGAAGTGCAACGTGCGGCGTCGCCTTGCCCTGTACCAATACCGGTACCGCTCCCTGTGCCCATAACAGATGCGGCGGGGTTCTCTGTACCACCAATTCTCTTTAGCAACAAATAGGTGAACAGCCGGGTAAGATTTATCCGGCTCCTGTCAACAGGGCTGAATATTGCTGATAGATTTCTAACCCGTTTACCGGCCATACAGTGCCCGGATGCAGCGGAGTGGAACAGCCAATTCGCCAGTGATTGACTCGGAGGGCATCTCCCCAGCGTGCATTTTTCTCCCAGTCCGGCTGCTCCAATCTGTATTCCCATGGGTTTCCGGTTCCCGGGTCAACCTTGACCGAAAGCCGGGTTGAAGCCATCCACAGCGAACCCTTTTGCGCAAGAACGGATCGAAATGGATCCAGACCGTTTCCGCCAAGATGTAGAATGCAGGTGATTCCGTGTCCCCAAAGAAAAAGGGTTCTGAACCCGCTGATACCTTCCTTTGACATCTTTCTGGGAAAATCAAGCAGCATCCAGGGCTGCCCTTGATAATTTTCGCCTCGCGATAGTTTTCCGATTGAACAATCCGTTCCCGCAGGCCATGCAATCGCCGCAATCCACGGATCGCTGGCCATGGCTATGCGCAGGGATTCCAGGCCACCGGCCAGACGATCCATCATTTCCCGCTTTCTTGGAAACCAATCGGCATCGTTGAGCCATATACTTTCCTCTTCGCTAAACATTTGACCAAGATAGGCCTGTCGCCCACTTCAGCGGAGTCCGTGGTTAGCGGCTGCCTTATCTTTGGTAAATACTGCAGCAAACACGCGTGCTCCAGGTATCCCCTGAATTGTCAATCCCGATATGTACAAATTAGACCGGTACATTCTGAAGTCCTTTGCCGGGCCTTTTGTGCTGACGTTTTTCATCACGTTGTTCATTCTGCTGATGCAGTTTCTGTGGAAGTACATTGACGATCTGGTTGGCAAGGGACTGGATTGGTAT
Source organism: Bacteroidota bacterium (assembly GCA_031402635.1). GTDB lineage: Bacteria > Bacteroidota > Bacteroidia > Chitinophagales > BACL12 > WGOA01. The sequence goes on from JANNSM010000023.1 coordinate 1,524, forward strand.
GTTGTTGCCGAATTGATGTTTTACGCTTCGGCCACGATGGTTCCGCTGGCGCTGCCGCTGGCGCTGTTACTTGCCTCCCTGATGACCTTCGGCAACCTCGGAGAGCGTTTTGAACTAGCAGCGTTAAAGTCTTCCGGTATTTCTATGTTTCGTTTTATGCGCAGCGCCATTTTTGCTGCAGCCATCGTCACGATCGGAGCCTATGGATTTTCGAATTATATCATGCCCAAGGCATCGTTGAAGTTCTGGACTCGCCTGATAGACATCACACAAAAAAAACCGGCGCTAAACATCAAGCCCAATGTCTTTTATCACGACATTGACAATTTTTCGATTCTTGTACTGGGCAAAGACGACGACAATATTCACGTTCGCGGCGTGACGATCTACGACAAAACGGGCAATAGCGATTTTGACAACCTGATTATTGCGGACAAAGCTCAGATGTATGCGGATCAGGATGACAATGCGCTGGTGATGCGCCTGTTCAACGGCAAACAGTACCAACGATTGAAGTCATCGGGCGAGGCAAAACCAGCTGGGCAGGAATACATGCGAATGTATTTTGCACAATGGGAAAAGGCACTGGATCTGAGCGGGCTTGAACTCAACAGTTCCAACGAGAAGATGTACCAGAGTCATTACCGGATGCTGACTCAACAGCAGCTTTCCCAAGCTTCGGATTCCATCCGAAAACAAACTGTCCGACGCTTTTCAACGCTTGCTCCCGTGATCAGCAGTTATTTCTGGTTTCAGCGTAATCCGGAAATATTTGCAAAGGTCAGCCCGCTGCCGAAGGCCACGGCCCTGATGGATTCCATTCCCCCGGAGCATCGGGCAGGCGCCGTTAGTCGGGCGCTGGTTTCCGCCAGAAATGTCAACAGTTTTGCCAGGCAAATTCAAGATAATACCCGCTATGCCGAAGACAGGATACGGCAGCATCAGATTGAGTGGCATCGAAAATTGAGTTTGTCGGCTGCCTGCTTTGTGTTTCTTTTCGTTGGGGCACCGCTTGGGGCTATCATTCGCAAAGGCGGATTTGGTATGCCGGTAATTACCTCGGTCCTGATTTTCGTGATTTTTTATGTACTGTATATTACCGGCGAAAAATTTGCCGATCAGGGCGTATGGGCCACCGGATTTGGGATGTGGTTTTCCATTATAATTATTTTCCCGTTTAGTTTATGGCTGACCCGTAAAGCCATGAATGACAGTCCGTTGTTGAACATGGAGGCCTGGCGGGAGAGCCTTTTACGCTTTCGCAAAAAGCTCACGCGATGAACATTGATCAGCCGCGTAACTGACGTTAAATTTTCCCAAATTTACGGTGTGAGTAAAGGTTGGATTTTTTTCAAACAAGAGGCGAAATTGCTGTTCAGGCAATGCTGGGCATTTCTTTTGCCTACCGGTTTATTTGCTTTTTTCGGAGCAATAGTGCTAAGCCAGATTCAGCGAGGTCACGAGGTTTTGTTGGTAAACGGCTGGCACCAGCCGGCAGCAGATTTTTTTTTCCGCTACGCTACCTGGCTCGGCGACGGAATGTTCTGGCTGGTCATATTTGCGCTCATTATTGCCAGACAACAGCGTTTCGGTGTTCTCGCCGCAATTGCCGGACTGCTCTCTGCCATGATCGTTCAGGGGTTGAAGAATATT
>JANNSM010000024.1:0-17989 GCA_031402635.1 Bacteroidota bacterium
CCCAGTTTCAATTCCTTGTCTTGTGCTTTTTCTCCTTGCATTCTCATGACCTGGGTGAATGCTGTAATAATGAGTGGATAGATGAGGACCGGAGCAAGAATCATGGCATAAACTGTTCTCCGATCACGCAGAACGTCCTTGAGTTCCTTGAGTAAAATGGTTTTAATGTTACTCATGCCTTTTCAAAAGTTGTGACCAGCCGGATAAATTCATCTGTCAAATTGGAGGTTTGCATGGTATCCCGAAAGTGATCGTAAGTACCGGAATAAACAAGGGAACCACGGTGGATAATGGCCAGATCATCAGAGAGTAATTCTACTTCACTCATAATGTGAGTCGAGAAAATTACTGTTTTGCCTTCTTTGCGACACTGCCGGATAAGCTCAATTATATTTCTTGCCGTAATCACATCCAATCCAGTCGTTGGCTCGTCAAACACCAAAACATCTGGATTGTGAATGACCGTTCGGACAATGGAAACTTTTTGTTTCATGCCGGTAGAAAGTTTCCCGATCTGGCGATTGGCAAATCCGTGCATATCAAACAGGTCGAAATAGTACTTTTTTCTTTGTTCAAAAAGATCGCGGGGCATATCATTCAGATCGGCAAAATACCGAAGCAATTCTGACGGGGTAAGTCTTGCATACAATCCGGTACTGCCGGTTAGAAAGCCAAGCTTTCTGCGCACTCCTGCAGCCTCATGAACCGTATCCAAGCCACAGACCTTCACGCTGCCAGTACTGGGTCGTAACATGGTAGCCACCATGCGCAATGTTGTGGTTTTGCCTGCTCCGTTTGCACCTAGAAGGCTAAACACTCTGCCCGGTTTAGCCGTCAGGTTCAGGTCCTTGACGGCATAAACAATACTGCCGGAAAAATCGGGACCCATTTCCCTGCGCTGACGTCGGGAAAGTTCAAACGATTTGGAAAGGTTTTCGATTTCTATCATTTCTGAAATTCAGTCTTTGGAAGAACCGGGTTCAAGGTATAACCTGCTGCCCGCAACATGTGAATCAATCCTTGACGACCTCCGAGATGACCTGCTCCAACGGCAATGAAAGTGGATTTTTCAGCGGTCAGTTTCTGGATGACCGGTATCCACCGGGCATTGCGCCGGTCGAGCAGTTCATCGGCGTGATCCCGCAATTCAGGACTTTCTTCTACAATCATCGCGTATAACCGTTCAAGGTCCTCCTGTTTATAGGCACTGACCATTTGATCATATACGCTGATCAAGGAGTCAGCTTTGCTCATTGTTTCCAATGACCAGGCTACCTGTTCCGCGAACGGTATGGAGTCAAATGCAGCAAGTTGATCCTGCACGGTTTCCAGTCCGAAAATTTCTTTATCCAGTTCAGCGGCTTCCTGCAAAAAAAACAATTCATAAGATGCGGGATTTGCCGGCACTAGTTGCTGGATAGCCAATTGTAGCAGTGCGAATGGTTTTTGCCGGTCGTACAACGCCATATTTCCCCCCAGACTGTCTTCGACCCATGATTGCAATATTTCATATTGATTTGGATCCAATAAGCCAGCCAATGTCTGACCATCTGGCAAGAGTAGAAGTTCCTGGATGGACATCAACATCGCCAGATCATTCAATTTGATTTCAAACGCTACTTGTTCGGCAATATGGAAACTTCTGCTTACCTCCGGTCTAATTACAAAATCTTTATTTCCTATGAAGTGGATAGTGCCAAATAGCCAGGAAGTGTCCCGAAGCCCGTTGCCGCTGATGCTCCAAAGCAAAGAAGAGGCGAGTGCCGTTTCCGTGGGTGGTGTGAATTTCTGCGGTGGTGAGTGTTGTGCAGAAGTTTGTTGGCTGAATATTAAAAGCCCCAACAGGACTTGATAAATGACCTGATGGGGGAATTTGGAATGGTATATAATAGACCGCAAAAAGGACGGGAAAATCAATGTTCAGGCTGATTTGGATACAACAGACCGGATAAAAATAACGGAATTGGAATTTAAATGCAGGTGATTCCTTTTTGTGTCCGGCAAACTGAATCATTCCGGTACATGACGGTCTTTCGTACCTTTGTAGTCCATGGTGGTATATGAGCAGTAAAGGCAGAGTTTTAGTGGCTATGAGCGGCGGCGTGGATTCCACGGTTGCCGCTATTTTATTGCATCGCCAGGGCTATCAGGTCATTGGAATGACCATGAAAACCTGGGATTACGCGAGTTCAGGGGGCAGTAAAAAAGAAATCGGCTGTTGCAGCCTCGATTCCATCAACGATGCCCGTCAGGTAGCTGTGGACATGGGTTTTCCCCATTACATTATTGATATCCGGGAGGAATTTGGTGAATCCGTTATTGATGATTTTGTTCAGGAATACCTGGCCGGTCGCACGCCCAATCCTTGCGTGCTTTGCAATACGCACATCAAGTGGGAAGCACTGCTTCGCAGGGCCGATGCCATGAATTGCGAGTTTATCGCCACCGGTCATTACGCGAGAATCCGGCAGGAAAAAAACCGCTTTGTCATTTCCAGGGGCCTGGACCAATGGAAGGACCAGAGTTACGTTCTCTGGGGTCTAAGCCAGGCATGTATGTCCCGGACATTTTTTCCACTGGGCGGAATGCGAAAAAGCGAGATAAAAGCCATGGTGGAAGAAATGGGTTACCCTGGTCTGGCCCGAAAAAGCGAGAGTTATGAAATCTGTTTTATTCCCGATAATGATTATCGGGGTTTTCTGAAAAGACGGGTCGAAGGGCTTGAGGAAAGGGTCAGCGGCGGGGCTTTTGTGGATACTACCGGCAATGTCATTGGCACCCACGACGGGTATCCGTTTTTTACCGTTGGTCAACGTAAAGGACTCGGTACCGCATTCGGCGAGCCTATGTTTGTCACGGAAATTCGCCCTCAGTCCAATACGGTAGTGTTGGGTACGCTGGAAGAATTAAACCGTAACGGCCTGTATGTAAGAAGCATCAACCTCCAGAAGTATAGTGAAATTCTTCCCGGGACGGAATCCCTGGTCAAAGTGCGCTATAAAGACCCGGGCGCGATGGCCCAACTTTTTCCGGAATCAGATCGTATAAATGGCCATCGCATGCGGGTAGAATTTCAGGGTTCAGTAGCAGCAATTGCACCTGGTCAGTCCGCAGTGTTTTACGAAGGCGATGACGTGATCGGTGGAGGCCATATCGAATCTGCCTTTGCGCTTCCCCGGCATGTTTCGGTTTGACGATGCAAATCCATGTCAAATAACCGTTTCCTACTTCCTTTTCTGTTTGTACTTACAGCGCTGACGGCCTGCGAGACCGTTATTTTGCCTGAACCGGAGGCATATGGGCAGTATTACCCCATACAAGAAGGCCGTATTTGGGAATTCAAATTGGACAGCATTATTTACCGGGAAACGCTGCCCAATGACACACAGCGTTGGTATATCAGGCAGGTTGTCGGCGCTGAATATACTGATCTGGAGGGCCGTCCTTCTTTTCCGGTAATGCGTTACCGACGCAGAACCATGACTGATGCCTGGCGTTATGACAACACCTGGACGATGCGTCTTTGGGAAGGCAGGGCTGAATGGGTTGAGAATAATCTGCGTTTCGTAAAATTGGTGTTTCCGGTAAAGCAGGGTTCCACCTGGAATGGCCATTTGTTTCTCAGTGATCTCGCGAACATTCCGGTCACGGAGTCCTGCAACAACTATGAATATCTCGAAGATTGGACTTACCAGTGTACAGCCATACACCAGCCCGGTACAGCCGGATCGCTCGCCTTTGACTCCACCCTTACTGTTCAGCAAACCGGTGAACAAAACCTGATAGAGTTCAACGCCTCTGAGGAGCGTTATGCCGCCGGCGTTGGTCTGGTCTGGCGCAGTTTCCAGCACCTGACCACCCAGACAATTTGCCCCGAATGCCCCTGGTCAGAGAAAGCAGAATGTGGATTTTCGTTAGAACAAACCCTGATTTACTGGGAGTAAGTATAATGACTGGATGGGTATGCGCTGAATACGACCCCGATGGTTATGACCCCGGACAGACAAAGTATGGTGGTTTAGCATGACAAATCTGACGTTCTTTACCCGTGGTTAGCTTTTGTAAGCCTGAAGTTCTTTGACTCTGATCAACGAGGCACCAGGTAATTGCAGAAACTTACGGCTACGCTGGATTTACCTTTGGGACTAACTGCTGTCCCGCAAAGAATTGTTCATGCGGTATTTCCCCCGAATCTTCCTTTTTCTTCTTTTTGTTTTTGCCCTCGTGCTGCCGGGAATTCCCTGTCTGGCACAAACCGTTGCAGAACCAACCCCTGAATCCCTGCAGCAAGGGCGGCCTGTCTATGTCCAGCGGTATTGGATTGAATTTTGCGATAAGGGACCGTTGACCGCAGAAAGACTATCTGGTTCAGAACCATTATTGTTGTCGGAAGGTTGGACGCGGCGGGCTTTGGAGCGTCGGAGAAGACTCGGTATCAAGCCTGATGAAAAAGACCTGCCGCTTTTCCGGGAATACCTTCAACAGTTGTCGCAGGTCGAAGGGCTTCGCATCCGTTGTACCAGCAGATGGCTTAATGCCGTAAGTGTGGATGCAACCAGCCCAACTGCTCTTGCCGACGCGGGTTTGCTGCCCTTTGTACAGAATATTCAGCCGGTGCGGCGTTACCGGGCGCTTCCCGAACCGGTTTTGGAATTGCCGGATTCGCAGGAGCAAAGCGCCTTATTATTCACTATTTCGAATGATTTGTTAACCCCTGGTATCAGCGCCGGTTCATTTCGACATCAGGGCCAGAAGGTATCCGATTTTAATAGGAGCACCGTTGAAAGCACCGAAGTTTTACCCGGTCTGGATTATGGGTTTGCAGATTTTCAAGTGACCATGCTGCACACCGATTATCTGCACCGGATGGGTTACCGGGGCGAAGGTTTGCTGATTGGTGTTCTGGACGCCGGCTGGTCGGGTGCGGATTCGTTGCCCCAGTTTCAGCGTTTGAGAGAACGCAACGGGATTGTGGATGTTTGGAATTTTTTCCTGGATAACGATTCTGTTTTCAATTATTCTTCTCACGGAACTGCCGTTTTATCCACGATGGGGGGGTACCTGCCCGGTCAATTTCAAGGGACTGCCCCGGATGCTGAATTTGCCTTATACCTCACGGAAGTTGAACAATTTGAACGCATTGTAGAGGAAGACTTTTGGCTCGCAGGCGCTGAACGCGCAGAAATGCAAGGGGTTGATATCATTAACACCTCGCTGGGATACACGGAGTTTGACGATTCCGACTCCCTTTTTGATCATACCTACGCCGACATGGACGGCAACACCACGGTCGTCAGCCGTGCAGCAGACTGGGCAGCTTCCCGCGGCATACTCGTGGTGGTGAGTGCCGGGAATCAGGGAAGTTCCACCTGGCAATACATCAGCGCACCGGCAGACGCAGACAGCGTGCTCGCCGTTGGCGCAGTGGATGCTCTAGGTCAATATGCTTCTTTCAGCAGTCGGGGCCCAAGCGCAGACGGGGACGTAAAACCCAATGTTGCCGCGGTAGGGCAGGGGACAGCCGTTGTGGCTAGCAGCGGAACAGTGGTCTTTGGCAATGGAACTTCCTTTTCGGCTCCATTAATTTCCGGAAGCTCGGCTTGCTTATGGCAGGCTTTCCCCGAAAAAAGCAACATGGAAATTCTCAGGGCAATTGAAGCCAGCGCCAACCAATTCAGCCGACCCGACGACTTATTGGGCTACGGAATTCCGGACTTTGGCGGTGCTTTCCACCTGCTTGCCCCACCGGCCCCTGAAACGCTCATGGAACAGATTGGGCTATTCCCCAATCCTGTTTCCAACGGTGCTTCCGCCTATTTTGGCCCGCAGTGGAGTGAAGGATCAGGAGATCTGGAAATCTTCCACGCTGACGGACGAAAGGTCCTGTTTTATTCCTTTTTTCTCAGCGCAGCAACCATCAGAGTGGTAGAACTCGAAGGGCTATCCGGTTTATCCACGGGGGTTTATGTGCTTCGCTTCCGGCAGGGTGAAAAGACCGGTCAAGTTAAATTTTATAAAAACTGAGTTTAGGCAATTTCTGGCGAATAGCTTTGCGGCCTGAGGCGGAATTAGGCTGCCCTTTATATCTTTTCCAACGATATTGTTCTTATGATGGCAAGATTCGCCTGGTTGGTTGTTTTTCTTCAATGCAGCCTGATAACTACTGCTCAAGTCCGGTATACGCTTTCCGGTTATGTGAAAGATGCTGAAAGCGGGGAGGACCTGATCGGAGCCAGTGTAACGGTGGCAGGTGAATCCGGCCGGGGCACAACAACCAACCTTTACGGTTTTTACTCCATCACACTTCAGGAAGGGGAATATGTTATCGTCATATCCTATATCGGTTATAAGAACCGGCTGGATACGGTCTCGTTAACCGGTGATGTACGGTTGAACATTCAACTCTCAGAAAACAGCATCATGATGAGCGATGTTGTGGTAACGGCGGAGCGGAATGATGCAAATATCCAGAGCACGGACATGGGTCGCACGGAGCTCAGTGTGGAACAGATCAAAACGATTCCGGCCATTTTCGGAGAAGTAGATATTCTCAAAGCGCTGCAACTGCTTCCCGGCGTGCAATCGGCAGGAGAGGGCAACTCCGGTTTTTATGTGCGAGGGGGCGGTGCGGACCAGAATCTTATCCTGCTGGATGAAGCGGTGGTTTACAATACCGGTCACCTTTTTGGCTTTTTCAGCGTTTTTAATTCCGATGCCATCAGGAATACAACCCTCATCAAAGGGGGAATGCCGGCTCAATATGGCGGCAGGCTCTCTTCGGTGCTGGATATTGCTATGAAAGATGGCAACAACCAGGAATGGCACGGCACCGGCGGAATCGGGGTTATCTCTTCACGGCTCACGCTCGAAGGTCCACTGGTGAAAGACCGAAGTTCGGTGATGGTTTCAGCCCGCCGGACTTATGCCGATCTGCTGGCCAGACCCTTTATCAAGGGTACCGATTTTGACGGAAATGGGTATTACTTCTATGACCTGAATGCCAAAGTCAACTACCGTTTTTCTGACAAAGACCGTGTTTACGCCAGTTGTTATTTTGGGCGGGATGTATTCGAATTTGTTTCGCCGGATAATGACTTCAATGCGAAAATTCCCTGGGGAAACCGGACGGCTACCGTTCGCTGGAATCACCTTTTCAGCGGCCAGTTGTTTTCAAATTTAGCTTTGGTTTACAACGATTACCAGTTTGAAGTCGGGTCGACGTTTGAAGATTTCACCTTCACCTTGTTTTCCGGAGTGCGCGATTACAATGCCAAGCTGGACTTTGATTTTTTTCCCGGAGAGAACCACAGTATGAAATTCGGAGCGAATTATACGTTTCACCGTTTTTCTCCCTACAGCGCCAACGCAACCGATGGGACTGCTGAATTTTCTACGGACAGCCTGAATCAGAAGTATGCACACGAACTGGCTGTTTATGTTCAGGACGAATTTGATCTCGGATCCCGTGTGAGGATAAATGCCGGTCTCCGGGGCGCCTGGTTTCAGCAAATTGGCCCGTACAATCAGATTATTTTCAATGAACTCCAGGTTGCAACAGATACTATCCGGTATGCTCGCGGCCAAAAAGTCCGCGATTACTATGGTCTTGAGCCGCGTTTAAGTCTTCGTTTTATCGTCAATCCCAAAGTTTCCCTAAAAGCGGGCCTGGCGTATACAAACCAATTCATACACCTCGTTCAGTCTTCCACCTCTACATTGCCCACCGACTTGTGGGTGCCTTCATCCGGCATTGTGGAGCCACAGCGCGGTATTCAGTACTCTTTGGGTTATTTTCAAAACTACCTGGAAAACGATCTGGAGACATCGGTGGAAATCTATTATAAGGATTTGCAGAACCAAATTGAATTTAACGATTCCTATGTGCCGGAATTGGGACGGGACGTGGAAGAGAGTTTTGTTTTCGGGCGCGGACGCAGTTATGGAGCCGAGTTTTTTGTCAGAAAGAACAAAGGACCGTTGACCGGATGGCTCGGTTACACGCTGTCCTATACCTGGCGGTACTTTGACGATCTCAACGGTGGAGAGCGTTTTCCTGCCCGATATGATACCCGGCACGATTTGTCTGCTGTGGCCACCTGGAAGGTTTCCCCCCGCTGGACCGTATCGGCCATTTTCGTTTACGGCACCGGACAGGCAACAACGGTTCCCCTTTCTTTTTACCTGATTGAAGGAAACCTGATTAATGAATATGGCGCACGAAATAGCTACCGGTTGGCGCCCTATCACCGAATGGATTTTTCAGCAACGTATTCTCCGGACAAACGGGATGAGAAGCCCCGGGCTTTTGATTGGGACCTGAATTTTTCCGTTTACAACCTTTACAACCGACGGAATCCGTTTTTCATTTACTACGATATTGAAGGGGATATTTTCAGCAGCACCCTGGATATCTCTGCCAAGCAGGTCAGCCTGTTTCCCGTTATTCCATCAATTACCTGGAATTTTCGTTTCTGATGAAGATATCAATACAGGTCTGGATGGCTTTTGTTCTGGCAATATCGCTTTCGTCTTGCGAGACCGATATCACCGTTGACCTGCCCCAGGCGGAAAGCAAAATTGTCGTAGAAGGGTCGGTTGAGCCCGGGCTGCCACCTTTTGTTTTGCTCACCCGCAGTGCCCCGTTCTTTGGCACCTTCGATCCCAATAATCTTGGGGAATATTTTGTTACCGGCGCCCAGGTTACGATCAGCGATGGTTTTGAGGAATATTCCCTGATCGAACTTTGTCTTGCTGATTTATCGGAAGAATACCAGGCATTGGCCGCCCAGTTGCTGGGTATTCCGCTGGACAGTTCAACCACTATTCCGGATATCTGCATCTATACGACAGACTTGTTTGGGGGCAGTGTTTTGTTGGGCCAGGCCGGAAGGAGATACACGCTAACCGTTATTGCCGATGGAGACACCCTTGAGTCAGTTACCTACCTTCCACCACCGATCGGGCCTGATTCGCTTTGGTCCAGACCCCATCCGGATCCGGCCGTAGACAGCCTTTTTCGACTGAGTTTGCGATTTTCCGACCCGGATTCGCTCGGGAACTTCTACCGTTACTGGACCCGCCGGTACAACGCCGCCCGCAATATTGACGAACCTTTTTATCCGGGCGTCAATTCGATCATAGATGACCTGTTCTTCAATGGCCAAACCGTTGACTTTTCGCTGGACCGGGGGCAGCCCCGTTCCGATGGATTTGACATTGAAACCTATGGATTTTTCAATCTTGGCGATACTGTTGTTTTAAAACTAGCCGCTATTGAGAAACCGGTCTATGATTTTTGGGCCACTTTGGAATTCGATGCGGGGTCCGGAGGCCCCTTTAGCAGCGCAACCATTATCAATACCAATATAAATGGTGGCCTTGGCATTTTTGCCGGATATGGTGCACATTACGATACCCTGGTTATTGGTGAATAGCGTATTTTTCAGCGTGTTTCTTTAATTAATCGCGATGGCGCCATGCGTTGGACTGCCTTGATTTTTGCCCTTGTGTTTCTGTTCTCGTGCAAAAAGGAAGTGCACGAGGACCTTATTATATGGGGAAATACCCCACCTCCTTATTCCGGTATGTCATCTGCTGAATTGCAGTCACTGGTCAACAAAATATATATTGATCTGATCGGGCGTGGACCAACCCCCCAGGAATTGACGGCATTTATTGACATGTGGAAGACCGATGGATTGACAAAGCCAGCACTGGAAAGTCAGGTTTCTGCCATTCAGCAGACCGGTCCGTACTTCAGAAACCTGGATGTGCTTTTTTGGGCGAAATGCCTGAACGCAACAGACAGCCTTACCCTGGAAAGCGAGATCTATCTCTACAATTACCTGATTGACATCGCGCTGATCGTCGGTGACACGGCTTTGGCGTACTTCTACGAGCCTGTTCGCGATGATTTATTGAATTTACAGGCAGGAGCCTCTGACTGGCAGAACGGAGAGATTGGCGTTGACGAGTATTTAGCCAGGATCATCCATAATGTTATCTACGACAACGTAAATATGGGTAGCGAAAACTATGTTTTGGCAACCTTTGAGAACCTGTACTTCCGAAAACCAACCGACTATGAACTGATTCAGGGAATTTATATCGTTGACGGAGTGTCGGGCTTTCTGTTTCTTCAGGACGGCAATTCCAAACGCGATTTCGTTTATATCGCTACCCATTCCCCACCGTTTAGTGAAGGACTTGTGCTCGAGGCATACCGGCACTTGTTGGGCAGACGACCCAATTCATCCGAAATGATTGCCGGACTTGAAGCCCTTGGTTTCCCATCTGATTATCCGGCGCTGCAACGCGCCATCATCACCGGTTCTGACTATGCGGACCTCTAAGTCTTCTACAAAATTCTGGGCTGTACTAGTTCTCGTTGCTGCTGTATTTGCGGGGTGTGAGAGAACGATAGAACGCGATGTAATCGTTGATAACCTGATTTACGGTATTGACACCATTCCCGTTTACGGGTCTTCTGCGGAGAAAGACAAGCTCAAAACCACCACGCAGTTTATTTCTACCGCGTACACGCAATTGTACAATCGTCCGATCCCTTCGGGAACGCTCAATGAGTTATCCCTGCTTCGCCTCTCCAATGGCGATAAAAATTTGATTGGCGAATTAGTGATCAGTCATTTTCTCGAAGATGATGCAGTGTTGGCTACTCTGCCAACCAACGAAGAAATGTGGATTGATCTGGACGATTTTATCGATAAAACCTACCTGCGCTTTTATTTGCGACTTCCGGGTTCTTATGAACGATTGGCGCTTCGCCGCCAGATTGAACTTGATCCGGAAACCACTTCTCCGGAGATTTACCGGGCATTTTTATTATCAAATGAATACCTCTATTACTGATGAAGCGGCGAGACTTTTTGAAACAAACCTCAATGGCTTCAGCGGCCATGATGGCGGCGCCATTCATTTTGCCTTCCGGGAGGATTTTTGCCCGCAGTGGCAGCCGCCTGGTCAACCACGTGGTCTTCTTTTTGTATGCCGGCGGTATCCGCAACCAGGAATCCGTTGACCAGGCGTATCTGAGTACCCAGGGCTCCGGACCATCAGGAAACATATTGCCCAACATGCTCAGCGGTGCCCAGCCCGGTTCCTCGTTGGTTTACGAACCGTGGATCCCGGTTTCCCCCATTCCGCTGAGCCAGCAGGGAACTCTTTTTAGAAACATGCGGTACGCCATTGGGCCCACAGGTCATTACAATGGCCATACTGTGGCGATCACCGGGAATTACACGGACACCGGACTTAATCTGAATATTAACCCGGAGTTTCCCACCGTTTTTGAATACTACCGCAAGCATAGTGATCCAGCTCCTAATGCTGGAAGTTGTTGGTGGCTGAGCACAGAGCTTGGACCTTATCCATCCCTGAATTTCAGCAGGCACCCGGATTATGGACCAACATACGGAGCCAACTACCTCATGCCAGGGTATGGTTTGGGTGATTCCGCGGTTCAGTACCTCGGCGGGTTGCAAACCCTTCATCCGGAGGAGGCAGAGCGCATCGCGGGGCTCAAAGCCCAGCTCGACGGATTTTTCGGCCAGGGAGGTAGTCAGTTGCCCGGTGTCCGCAATACAGAAACGGACACGAGAGCCATCCAGCAACTTTATCTTGACTTGTTGAGCGGAGCGGAGACACTCCAATTGCCGCTGCCCGCCGGCGTTCCATCCTGGACATTGACCAGCGATGGCTCCAACATTGCTACCGCCTGGAAAATTCTGGACAAGTTCAGCCCGGAATTAATGGTGATCAACACCACCAATTCGGATATCTGTCACGAAAATTTCAGTGAATACATGGTCGCGCTGCACAAGGCCGATTATGGGGTGGGCTGGTTATGGGATAAAATTCAGTCACATCCGGTGCTGGCCAATGACACGCTGCTGATCTGTATGCCGGAACACGGACGGAACCTGGACCCGAACGGCTTGGTTGATGCCAATGGATTTCGGGCTTATGATCATACCTCCGACGAAAACTCGCGGGATATTTTTGGTCTGATCGTCGGCCCTTCCGGGGTGGTCAGGCAGGGTCAGGTTTTGGGTTCTCCCGGCAGTCCGGTCGGAGAATCCATAGACATCGTGCCAACCATAGCTCACGTTCTCGGTTTCAATTCCGGTATTCCGGCCGGTTTGCTCCCCGGACGTGTCCTGGAAGAAGCATTTTTTTGACCATAACGCTTATGTCTGTTTCCCGATCAACCGCCCTTCGACCTTTGTTCAAGCAGAACCGATAACGATGAAGCAGTTCATTCTTTCTTTTCTCAGCCATCGTTTTTCGGCCATAGTTTTTGGGGGCTTTCTGCTGGTTTGCGGTCTGGTAGCGTGTGAGCGCACCGTAATTCCGGTTTATCCCGATCTGCCGGCGAATCCCTTTGACAGCATTGATTATGGAAACGGCAAGCTCGAAGAACTGCCGCTGGATTCTTCGAGCTTGCTGGGGCTGCACCGCTACATTTTTGCCCCGACCTGCGCACAGCCGGGTTGCCACGACGGCAATTTCGAGCCGGATTTCAGGACCGTGCAGAGCACTTATCAGACCCTTGTTTATCATCCGGTGATCAAGAATGATGAAGAAGAGAGTTTTCAATACCGTGTAGTACCCGCAAACCGGTCAAAAAGCTGGCTTTGGGAGCGGGTAACTACAACGGATATGGTGTTGGGTCGAATGCCTTTGTACGATACCCTGACGCCGGGTGAATTAGCGGCCATCAAGCTTTGGATTGATGAGGGTGCTCCGGACATCATGGACCAGTCTGCGGTATTGCCCAATGTTCAGCCTTCTGTTTACGGCTGGCTGGCCTATGATCTTGCCGACGGCACCCGCTATGACCGAAATCGCGAAGACGTGGTTAGTCCCATGCAACTTCCCGCGGGAAGGGATATCGAATTCTTCTTTGGTATTTATGATTTTGACGATGCCGGGTTGTTTGGTGCCGGTTTTACCCTGGGTTTTAACAAAGCCAGAATTGGCCCGCATCCTTATGAAGTGGCGCTGGAGCCTTATCGCGACCTGGAACTTTTGCCCGCCTCGGAGCCTTTGACCGGACCGCTATTTTTTGACGAGTACACCACAGCGCCTTTCTACCACCGGATGGTGATTAATACCGACGAATTTGTCCGTAACCGGGTTTACTTTGTGCGACTTTATGTACAGGACGACCAACACAGCAGCCCGACAGAGTGGCCGGAGAACGGCAGCCAGAATTACCTGATTTCCCTGATGTCTTTTGTAGTCCAATGAACAGCAGCCTTGTTTTTTTTAGCGGATTGATTTTCGCGGCTTGCCTCAGTTCCTGTAAGGATGGGGCTAACCCGGATATTCCGGTTGAACCCGTGATCGAGATACGCGATGTCTATCCGTCCACGGTCATCGCGCTGAGTGATTCTATCGTTTTTGAGCTGGCTTACACGGATGGTGATGGCGATCTCGGGTTTATGGAAGCGGATTCCGCCGTGGTTTACATTACCGACGAGCGATTCCCTATTACGGAGACTTTTCATGTCCCGCCGCTGGCCCCGGAAGGCGATCCAATTGCCATAACCGGCGTACTGAATGTGGTTTTGCAGCGAACCATTCTCGAAAATCCCGCTGCTACTTCTGAATCCGTCATTTTTTCGTTGCGCATCCGGGATCGCGCCGGACATTGGAGCAATACTGTACAGTCAAAAGCGTTGACTGTAATACTTGGCTGACTTTGCAAATGATTGATATCCAGACTTGAATGACAGATATCAGCCATGGAAATGACAATCCCATGACATTCAGCAGGACCTTCGGAAGGAACTTTGCCCGCGGTTGATTACTTGATTTTTATCAGGCATTTGTTGGCTTGATGACGGATTTGAAGATTGGTTAAGACCCTCGCTGTGGAGCAATACAAGCTGCTGACGGTTACCTTCAAAAATATTCCCCTGACCCAACTGGGTCAGTTTTATATCGCTCGCCAGCATGATCAGATCAGCCGGGATATAAGGCTGCGGGAATTGAAGGAACACTTTTCTCTGGATGAGTTGTTTTACCTGGAAACCTGCAACAGGGTAGTTTACTTTTTTACCGCGAACCAGTCCCTTGACCAGAATTTTATCGGCCGTTTTTTCGGTTTTATTAACCCGCAGATTGCAGAAAATGGGATGAATACCGCCGTCGGAATGTCCCAGGCCTTTGAAGGGCTCGATGCGATTCGCCACCTCCATGAAATCGCCGCATCACTGGATTCGATGGTTATCGGAGAGCGGGAAATTCTTCGTCAGTTAAGGCAGGCATACGAACACTGCCAGAGCATTGGACTGACCGGCGACGATCTCCGGATAGCCTTCAAGTTTGTTGTGCCCGCCGCCAAAAGGATTTATACGGAAACGCGGATTGCCGACCGGCCGGTTTCTGTGGTATCGCTCGCTGCCCGTGAGCTGCGGGCCATGAACTTGCCGCCCTCCAGCCGGATCTTACTTATCGGCGCGGGCCAGACCATGCAACTCATGGCCAAATTCCTCAAGCCAATGGGGTTTGAGCAGATCACGGTTTTTAACCGGAGCCTCGAAAATGGAATTTCCCTGGCAGCGGGACTTGGGGGAATAGCCTTTCCGCTCACCGATTTGGAACAGTACCGCGATGGTTTTGATGTTTTGATTTCCTGCACAGGTTCTTCTACCCCGGTGATTACCCCACCGATCTTCCAAAACCTTTTAGCCGGCAGACCGGCGCCTTCTATGGTTATTGATCTGGCTATTCCCGCCGATGTACACCCGGCCGTTCCCGCACAATATTCCATGCGATACATTGGCCTGGAGCAGTTACGCGAGGCCGCGGACCGGAATCTCGCCGGGAGGAAAGAAGAGCTTGGCAAAGCAACTGAACTGATCAGCCAGTTTGTGGAGGAATTCAGGAACGCGTGGCAATTGAGACAAGTTGAACGGTTGTTCAGCCATATTCCATCTGAAGTCCGGCGTTTGCGTCTGCGCGCTGTCGAAGAAGTTTTTGCCCGTGAAATCGGCAATATGGATGAGGCTAATCGCGAAACGCTCGATAAGGTATTAGATTATCTGGAGCGCAAATTCGCCGCCCTTCCGGTTAGCGGTGCCCGGCAAGCGCTGGAGTCGCAATTGAAGACGCAACTTAAAGACGGCGCCATTACCCGGTCTCCGTTAAGAAGGGTAGCGCGCTAACCGCGAAATGGCAACCTTTCCCGCGGAACGATTCAGAGTTGACCGCGGCCTGCCTTCTAAAAAATATTTCCTTGCGGCAGAACTCTTGCTCAAGGCAATTCCCGGGCTAATTTCACGTCATGAGCCGGACGCTGATCATTGGTACCCGAGGAAGTGAACTTGCCCTATGGCAGGCGGATTACCTGCAGCGGCAACTCAAGGATCTTCAGGTACCTTCTGCGTTGCACATCATTCGCACGCACGGCGACCGGGTTCAGGACCGGTCCTTTTCCAATATGGGTGGAACCGGGTTTTTTACGGCAGAACTTGAGAGCGCGCTTCAGGCGGGCGAAATTGACATCGCCGTGCATTCGCACAAGGACTTACCGACGCAGATGCCGGAAGACCTGGTGATTGCCGCAGTTTCTTACCGGGCTGATCCCGCCGACTGGCTGTTGATCAGGCCGGATGCGGTTGATCGGAGGGAGTTCTTTGATCTTCGTCCGGGTGCGGTGGTGGGAACGTCATCAACACGACGCCAAACCCAGTTGCTTGCGCTGCGGCCTGACCTGACGGTGATTCCGCTGCGGGGCAATGTGCCCACCCGGGTCCGAAGTCTTCAGCAGGGTGACTGTGATGCGGTTATCCTGGCTGGTGCGGGCCTTGAACGCCTGAATTTACCGCTGCAGGATGTGCGGGTGGTGAGGCTGGATCCGCGTGATTTTCCGCCGGCTCCCGCTCAGGGTGTGCTTGCCTTCCAGGCCCGTAAATCGGATGCTGCCACACTGGCCATCCTCGCTTCGGTCAACGACAGTCATTCCGCTCATCTCATCCGGGCAGAGCGCAGGATATTGGCCAACCTCCGCGGTGGTTGCCAGCTTCCCTTCGGAGCTTTCTGTGAAGAGCGCGATGGCATTATGTACCTGTCCCTTTCTCTCGGTGAGCTTGGAGGAAAATTTCCCCGCCGGCTCCGGCTTGAACACCCCGATCCGGATGTATTGGTGGTGGAGGCCTGGCGACGGCTGCATGCCCCTGCACCAGACAGCGTGTTCATCAGCCGGGAACTTGCCGCTAACAGTCTTTTTGCCAGGGCTTGCCTGGATCACGCTATTCGCGTCCATCCGGAATCCCTGCTCCATTTTGAAGACATTCCGGTCGAATGGCCTTCAACGGTAGATTGGGTCGTGTTCAGCAGCCGAACGGCGGTTGGGGTGTTCAGCCGTCAGACTCCGATTCTTGATACGCGTGTCCGTTTCGGTGCAATCGGCGAAGGAACAGCCAAAGCCCTTCGCCGTCTGGGTCTCGAAGTAGATTATACCTTCGACCCGATGGATTTGTCCGGCTCCGTCAACCGGTTTCTGGAACTGGCCGGAGGAGCGCGGGTACTGTTTCCAGGGGCCGAAAATAGTTTGCGCAGCATTCAGCAACTTGCCGGCCACAATATTCAGGCTGTTGACTTGCCGGTTTACCACAATTCGCCTAAGCGCGAAGTCAATATTCCTCCGGTAAACCTGGCAATCCTGACCAGTCCGATGAATGCGGAGACTTACCTTGGTTTTTACCCCGAGCGCAAGAACGACCGGCTGATCGCCATTGGGGAAAGCACAGCAAAAGCGCTCAGGAAAGCCGGGGCCTGGAACATCTTTGAAGCCCGCCGACCCAGCGAGCTGGCCCTGATTGAGGCGTTGTTTAGCGCCTGAGCATTTGGCAGGCCATAAGTTTACATATTTGACGTCATGAGCAGGTCAAGTTCGGTAAATTTCAAGCCGAAACTTTGGGAAAGGTGGGCATTGGTGAGAAAACCGTTGTAAAGGTATGCGCCGTGACGCGCACCGGCAGAGTAGCGGATGAGGTTCTCAAATCCGCCGTAGTCGCTGGCTTTAAGCAGGGTAGTGGTGACAATATTAGAAACCGCCTGACTAGCTGTTTTAGATACTCTTGAAGCGATATTGGGCACCCCGTAATGGATTACATCGTATTTGCGAAAAGTCGGTTGCTTGTGGTTAGTTAGTTCAGACGTTTCAAAACAGCCACCCTGGTCAATAGAAACATCCACGATCACGGAGCCCGCTTTCATATTGGCCACCATCTCTTCATTGACCACCACCGGCGTGCGCCCGAGTTCTGAATGGATTGCGCCAATCACCACATCGGCGGTCGTCAATTCGTACGCCAGGATTTCAGGATTCAGGGTGGAGGTGGGAAGCCGGGTTCCGATATTGTTTTGAAGCCGTAATAATTTATAGATGTTATTATCAAATACTTTAACCAGCGCTCCAAGACCGAGCGCTGCACGGGTAGCAAATTCTCCGACAACACCAGCGCCCAGTACAATAACTTTAGTTGGCGGGATGCCAGAGATTCCACCCATCAGCATGCCTTTGCCATGGGTTGAGTCACTGAGCAGCTCTGAGGCGATGAGGATGGCGGAGCTGCCGGCTATTTCGGACATGGAGCGCACAAATGGAAAAGTGCCGCTTTCGTCTTTAATGTATTCAAAAGCAAAGGCCGTAACCCGTTTTCGCATGAGTGCCTGAATCAGCTCCAGTTTCAGCGTTGGAAGATGAATTGGGGTGATCAGGATCTGGCGGTCGTGAAGCATCTCGGCTTCCTGAATACTGAAAGGCGCCACTTTCAGGATCACATTTGCCTGAAAAACCTGCTCGGTATCGTAAACCACCCTGGCTCCGGCATTGGCATAGTCCCGGTCCGAGAAATGTGCACGAGCACCGGCACCCGATTCTATCACCACAATATGGTCGTTGTTGACCAGCGTTTTCACGGAATTTGGATCAAGCGCAACCCGGTTTTCCTGAAAA
>JANNSM010000025.1:0-2854 GCA_031402635.1 Bacteroidota bacterium
CACATGAACGTGTTGCTGGCCGAAGCGGATGTGGCGTATCCCAAAATGCTGGAAATGGACGATGCCAATCCCAACATGCCCAATACGGACGTGGTCATTGTCATCGGGGCTAATGATGTGGTGAACCCCGCCGCGGATAACGACCCCGGATCTCCGATTTACGGCATGCCCATCATTCACGTGAACCAGGCTAAAAACGTAATTGTGATGAAACGCAGCATGGGGAAGGGCTATGCCGGTATCGAAAACCAATTGTTCTTTGGTAAGAATACCCGCATGCTCTTCGGCGATGCCAAAGCCAGTCTGGAAAAACTGGTGTCAGAGGTCAAGGGTTTGTAAGCGCTGCTCGCCGCTCCAGCCGAGCGCCCGCTGCTCATGCCAGCCGCGCCCGCCACGCGCCGCCTACCTAACGAGAAACAAATCGCTTACGGCGGTATAATCCAGCCCATCCAAACCACGTCCTGTGGCCGTAAGTTTATACATGCCCACTTCCTGCGGCTTGCCTTTGTAGGAGCCATCCCAGCCGATGTCGGGATCTGTGCTTTCGAATACTACTTCCCCCCAGCGGTTGTAGATTCGGAGGAAATACCCTTCAAGACCCCAGTTGAACGGCAATAGTTCATCGTTTACGCCATCGCCATTGGGCGAAAATGCATTCGGGAAAGCGAGCTCGCTGTCCGCATCCAAACGCACCACCAGGCATGCCGTATCCCGGCAATCAGCTTCACTGATGACGGTCACACAAACGGTGTATTCCCCGGGTTCGGAATATTGGTAATTGACCGGCGTGCCGAAGGCCGTTACGCCGTTGCCGAGATCCCAAATGATTTCCGAAGCGCCGGGGTTGGGTCCGGAAAACTCAACAATCTGGTAAAAAGAACCTGAAGGCGGCGTTGCTGTAATGGTGGCTGTTGGCGTTTCAAAAACTTCAACCAGGGCTGTGGCTGTGTCTCCGTTGTTGCAGGAGGCCGGATCGCTCATGAACAGCGAGAGCGAATAGGTTCCCGGGACATCATAGGTGTGGGATGCCGTAGGTCCGGTAGCCGTGAATCCGTCTCCAAAATCCCAGGCATAGGTTGGTGAAAGACCCGAAGAGCTGTTAACGGGATCCAGAAAAAGCGGAGCACAGCCACTTCCCCCGGTAACATCCGCAACGGCCCGCGGAGCCACCGTCACCGACGCGCTCAGCGTATCACCGCCGTTGCAGCTGACCGGATCGCTGACGATGAGTTGCAGGGTATAGGTTCCGGGAAGCAAGTAAACATGACGTGGATTATTTTCCGTGCTGAACGTACCATCGCCAAAATTCCAGAAAAACGAAGCGCTGCCAACGGTAAACGACGTGTTTGACAATTCCACCACCAGCGAATCACAGTAGTCGGTTTCGAGCAGGTCAAACGAAGCCAGCGTGCTGTCTTCGTGCACGGTTACCGTCAGGAATGCGGTATCGGAGAGATTGCAACTGGCCGGGTCGCTGGCGATCAATTGTACGGTAAAAACCCCGGCAGCCGTGTAAATATGGGTGGGTTCAAAATCGGAGGAACCGGGAGAACCATCGCCAAAAATCCAGGTATAGGTAGCCCCCGCCGAGGAGTTGTTGATGAAGTTTGCCGTGAGTGGCAGGCATCCGATGAACGCCGGTTCAACATCAAGGGCTGCAGATACTCCGGTAAAATCGAGGGCAATTTTTGCCACCCCGAGGTTGCAGTTGAAACTGTTGTTGGTCTGGGAAACTGCACCAATTGTGGTGGGAAAATCGTCGTTGCTGCCACAGCCCGCACAAACCGCCTGGTAGATTACTCCATTGTTGTCAAAGCGGCTGGTTCCCCCGTCAACGTGCTCACGGCTTGTGTTGCCTCCGTAAAAACTGGCAAATTGCAGACTGGTCATGTCGGCGCTAAACACCGTGAAATAAAAATCGCTGCCGTCGGTCCCGGGTTTGAGAGCATCAGCCGTAACCGGCATTCCGGTTGTGGTGCCGAATGTGTTGGTAATGCCTCCCCAACCGGAAACATAAATGTTCTCGCAGATGTCCACCAGAAATGCCGTTGGAGAAATATTGATTTCGCCGCTGCCACTTCCGTAAAGAGTGGAGAATTCGTAGTTCGAAAAATCCGGCAACAGTTTGACGATAAACTGCCCGGAGCCGGGAACGCTGTAAACGCCCGCCGTAATCGGAAACGCCGCGCTGCGGGTTTGTCCGGTCACGTAAACATCACCGTCCTGGTCCAGCGCGGCAAAGTAAACCTGGTCGTAATTGGGCGTGCCCAGGTAAGTGCAATGAAGGATGCCCGAACCGTTGCCGGTAGCGCGGAGCACATAACCGTCTGCAGCGCCGCTATAAGCGGGCAGAATCACGCCGGCCGTGGTGGGCAAGTCGTTGCTGGTGGTTCCTCCGGAGGCAATCAGTGAGCCGCTTTCTTCAAGCTTGAGCGAATAAACTCCTTCGGAATTGCTTCCCCCGAAAAACGTGCTCCATTCCAGGCTGCTGCAATCTTTGGAAAGCCGGAAGAGTACGCCGTCCTGGCTGCCACCGATACTTGCTTGGAGAACACCGGATGTAACCGGAAAATCGGAGGAAATGGTGCAGGAACCGACCACAGGCCTTCCTTCCGTATCCAGGATGATTTCTCCCCGGGCGTGATCGCCGTAGTTGAAGGAGGTAGAGGCAGCCAGGTTAAGCCCGTCGTTGCTGACCCCGCCGATATAAGTGCTGGCGGGCAGCGCCGAACCGTCCGCTGAAAGACGGCATACATAAATATCCGTGCCCAACGGAAAATTAACGCCGGTAACGGTCACGCCGGCCCCGGCTGAAAAACCGTCGTCCCAGGCTCCCGGGCTGACCGGAAAATTG
>JANNSM010000026.1:0-3062 GCA_031402635.1 Bacteroidota bacterium
GTTTTGAGCAATGTGGCATTGAGGCGGCACGACCGGGCGGGCCTGGTCTGCTTTGACAAGACCGTGCACACGGCGGTACAGGCGGAGCGAAAACGCTCACAATTGCCTAAAATTCTGGAGGCACTTTACCGGTTAGAAGAAAGTGGAATGGAAGCCGATTTTGAAAACTTTTACCTAGCCTTCAACCGCCTGAATACTGCACGCAGCCTGCTGGTGTTGTTCAGTAATTTCGAAAGTGACTATGCTTTGCAACGCGCGCTGCCGGTATTGCGCCAACTGCAACGCCGCCATGTTTTGCTGCTGGTCTTGTTTGAAAATACCGAATTGACGGCAGCAGCAGCCATGCCCGCCGGTGATATTGAGGGCATTTACCGGCAAACGCTTGCAGCGGGATTTTTGCATCAGAAAAAGCAGATGGCCTTGCGGGCTACGCGGTCGGGAATTCAAACGATTCTGACGCGCCCGGAAGATCTGACCGTGAACACGGTAAACAAATACCTGGAACTCAAATCACGGGGAATGATCTGAACAACAATGCCCCGGACTAAAAAGCGCAACGCTTCCTTGACCGGCTTCGCTAGATAAAGCAGTCAGCTCAGAAAATAACCCCCGGACAAAAGGTGCAACCCGATGGAATAAAGCTATATCGTTGCAACCCCGTGCATTTTACACAGCCAACCCAGATGCCCGGTATGTGTTGATTCGTGGCGAATGGCATGGTACAACGATGCCCGGCGTGTTGGGAACAAACCATTTCCTGAAGGCTCGCCGAGACTTTCCGGGTCAAGGCTGCGCACATGAAGCATAGCCGCTTCGTGAATCTGGTTAAATCCTTCGCGAAGCTGAATCAGATCGGGGGCACCTTCGATTTTGCCCGGGTCGGATCCGATGGCGAAGAGGTTCAACCATTCTACGGATGGTTTTTCACCGCCCGTACCCTGGATCACCAGCATTGCTTCTGACCAGGCCAAATGCCCCTGAATCCAGTAGGCCGAATTGAACGGCTTGCCATCGCGCTCCGGGCGAGCCATCATTTGCTCATCCGAAAGTTTCTTGAGGTACCAGCGGGTTAAACCCCGCGAGTTGTGGAAAATATCGGCGATGATGTTGGGTTCATTCAACATAACAGGCTGTGTGTTTTTTGTTTAAACCAGCACGTTTTTTCCGGAGCCTGGCTCAGGGAATCACCACCAGATTGCCCGCTGAGCTGCGTTCTCCATCTTGTTGAACCACTTGGTACAATCCGGGAGCCAGACCGGTCAGATCAAGGGAAACAACCGCGTCCGTGCCGGAAGTGGTCATGGAACGAACCGTTCTTCCCCATGTGTCAAACAGCATGATAACCCCTGTTGTGTTGTTGCCGGCACCGCTAATCAGGACCTGACCGGATGCGGGATTCGGGAAAAGTTGGAGTTGGGGTGCCTGTTGAATAGACATTAAACCAACGGGACGGCCTTCGGGCGGAAAGAAAAAGATGAGCATGTCATCCAGGGTTGACCGCCACAATCCCCAACTGTGGCCTTCGGGACGCTCTTCCCAGACATGTTGCGTGCCGTCACCTTCCATAACGCCTACAAAGTCAGCCATGTTTCCGGTAAGGCTGCCTTCATAGCTGCCCCAGGTGGCGGCCACCCGCAAATCTTCGGAAGGCGTGGACGCAATCCAATCGTTGTAGGTGTCATAACCGTTGGGCCAGAACGCTCCGGAATGCAAACCGCAGTTTGCAAAAAGTTCAGGATACTCCAGGGTGATGATGGCCGAAATATTTCCTCCGAAAGAAGCACCGATGACCCCGCGACGAAGTGGGCTGGGTACCGTGTTATACGTTTCATCAATGTAGGGCACCAGTTCCAGGCCAAAAAAATCGGCGTAGGCGTTGCGCACGGAGCCGGCGTATTCCTCATTGCGATTGGTGGGTCGGACGAAAACCCCAATGACCGGCTCTATGAGTCCGCTGTCAATCAGGTTATCGAAAATCCGCGCTGCCGATGCCAGGCTTACATACTCCTGGCCATCCTGGAAATACGCTACCGGATACCCTTCCGGAAGGTCTTCGTCATAACCCGGCGGCAGATAAAACTGGAGCGAATAAGTTTTGCCGGTTTCTACACTGGCGAAACTCCCGGTTGTGACGGTACCTGCCGGAACTCCCGGCCTGGTTTCAATTTCCCAGGGCTGCACATAATCGGGCATAGCCAGTTCAGAGTTGGGGCCGAAGCCTCCGGATACAGTTGCGGGATTGGCCGGGTCTAAAATCCACTCGGAGCCGTTTCGCACCAGCTTGTAATCCAGGCGGGCATCAGACTCAAAGACGAGCGATTTATACCACAAGGTAGTGCCGGATGCTCTGCCAAATGAGGATGAGCCCGGATCCCAAAAATTGAAATCTCCGGCCAGCGCTAATGAACTCGGTGTGCCGCGATAGAGAAAATGAGCCGTGTCACCGTTAATCCAGGGCACGGCGGGAAGCTGGGCCCAAAAGCTGTCAATGGCCAGTTCCTGCTCCGTGGCTCCGGACAAACCGGCCAGGTGGTCCAGAAAATGATCAAGGGTTTGTGCGCGGGCAAAACCGGAAAAACCGGTGACAAAAAAAACAGCCAGCAAAACCGGGCTGTTTCGGCAAAAAGTAGAGGTGTTCATGGCAACAGTGCACAGCATTTTACTGTGCATGCCAAAGCTACGCAATCCGCCTTCGACGCCGGAATAGCCTTCAGTTCATGACGAGTTGGAACAGACATTTGATCAGGCTCGGAATCTGGCTTAGGTTACGGTTTTTTTCAAGCAGCCTCGCGTTTTACCGCATCCAGCCAGAAGTTGTTGTAGCCCAGTCCTACCTGAAGACGAACCATCCCGGATTGCACCAGATCAAGCAAAGCCAGCAATAGAAACACGGCGTGGATTTTTTCACGCACACCGGAAAAAGCGGCCTCGAAATCCATCCGGGGTTGCGCCTTGAGCCGGTCAATCAGATCTTCCCGGCAGCCATCTACGGTATAGGGATAGGGGACAACCTGATGGGCAAGGGTTTCCCGGCCAGCGGCGCTTGAATGCCGCCATGTCGG
>JANNSM010000027.1:0-2039 GCA_031402635.1 Bacteroidota bacterium
CATCCCACCGAAGCCCGCCTCCACGGCGTAGCGCTCCAGAATAGGCGCGCGCATCACCGTCCCCGTCGCCGCCGAAGGAGCCTCCGCGCGCCCGTTCGGGAGGCACGTCGTCACACTCCAGCCGTACATGAACTTCTCCACGTCATCCGCTTCGCCACTGAACTGGTGATGATGGATGGCAGCAATTACGGCATCAACAATCATTTCTTCCTTATCGGCGTTTCCAAACTCGTGCAGATTTTTTACGGCAAATTCAAGCCAGCCCGGAAAAGGATAGCTACCAACAATTGTGGTTCGAATGGGTATGGGTTGCATGGAATATGAAATTATGGTTGTCCTACTTTTTCATAAAGTTTTGCCAGCCTGTGTGCATGCTCGTCGTATGCGCTTTCAAATAATTCAACGGCTCTCTTTTCCCCCACAACGGCTGCACCACTCAGCACTTTGGGCGGTTGCCCGTTGGCGGTGAGGAGTCTGGCCACTTCAGCCTTTATACAATTGATAATCATTGCACCGCCAACGGTAGAGCCAGGTGATACAGGTGTATCAAGTCCCTCGACGTAAATCATAGCATCTCCCGCAGGCGCGCCGGTATCGAGCACCAAATCCGCAAAATCGCCCAGTTTTTTTCCATCGGCACGTTTGCTTTTGCTTTTTTCGGAATGCTCTTTGGTGAGAATGGCAACGACAAATACACGCTTCTTTTTGAATTCTTCCGCCATCTCGATGGGAACGACATTACAGCCGCTGGAAGAAATGATCAGTGCACTATCCTGGGTGGTGACATCAAAATTACGAAGGATCCGTTCAGCCAGCCCTACCGTGTTTTCAAGAAACATCGCCTGACGCTGACCGTTTGCCCCTACTACCAGGTTGTGGAAGGTCAGCGATAACTCAACAATGGGATTGAATCCCGGAAATGATCCATAACGTGGCCACATTTCCTCAACCATAATCCGGCTGTGTCCGGAACCAAACACATGAACCATCCTTCCGGCCAAGATAGTCTTTGCAAATACTACTGCAGTTTGTTGTATCAAGGCTTCCTGTTTGGAAATAACATCAGTCAGATGCGAACATTTCTGAAGATAGGCTTGTGTTGGAGTCATACGTACTTATTTCATTTTTGAAAAGGCAAAGCCGGCAGCACCCATTGCCCCGGCACGATCTGAAAAATGGGCGAATTTAACAGGTGTCTGTTTTCCACCAGGTCGCCATTCATATTGGTCAAGAAAACCTCGCAGGGGATTCAACAAGTCTTCATCTGCCTGCGTAATCCCGCCGCTTAATATTACACACTCAGGAGACAAGACATTGATCATAGAAGCGATACAAACTGCCAGTCTTCGTACAGATGTGAGCCACACGGAGGTTGCAAATTGATTTCCTTGTCTGACGGCGTTCACCAACTCTTTCGTGGAATGGTATTTGCCATCCGACCGTTGGGAGAGGGTAGCATTACCAATGGCATCCTCAATACTTCCGGGCATGTTCGTAATATCGCGTACGGAATTATCGGCATTAATAGTAGTGTGACCTATATGACCTGCCATTTGAGATACACCCTGATAGAGTTCTCCATTTATTAAGATACCGCCTCCAACACCTGTGCCCAGTGAAAGTAATACAGCGTGTCGAAGTCCCTTGGCAACGCCGAAAGCTGCTTCGGCCATCAATGCCGAATGCGCATCATTGATTACGAACACCTGTTGTTTTATTAACTGTGACCAGTTGAAACTTTCAAGACCGGGTAGTCTTCCGGGCATAAAAGAAATGCACTCATTCCTTTCATCGGCGAGGCCAGGCGCCGATAATCCAATGCACTCAACTTTTCTGCCCGCCTTTTTTTCAAAACCCTCAACCATACCCTCAACAGCCCGCTTCCAATGTTTATCATCCTGTTCATTGGTTTCACACCTGGCTTCCTGCAGGATATTACCTTCACGATTTATCAGGACACCTTTTATGTTCGTACAACCCAGATCAATTCCAATGGCTAGTGGCTCCATGATAATTACTCAATATTGACCTTCGCTAAT
>JANNSM010000028.1:0-2539 GCA_031402635.1 Bacteroidota bacterium
ATACCAGTTTTAGTCAGGACGCATGGCTCTTAGCCCTGAACGAAGACGGCACCTGTGATTCAGCAAGTTGCTACCCCTGGCTATTTACCGGCATTGAAGGGCTCCCGATAGAAGCTTTGAGATCTTTCAAAGCCTGGGCGACTGAATCTGCCCTGACCGTCACCGTTTCGGATCCGGCCATGCTCCGTCCTGAAGCACAATTGGTTGTCATGACCATAGCCGGTCGTGTTCAGGCCGAAGTACCGCTGACTTCTTCCCGTCAGGATATCCCAACAACGGGTTGGCCGTCCGGTGTTTATTTCGTCAACTACTATAACGCTTCAGGAAGGATAGTTCAGCGAGTGTGGGTACCTTGAATTGTTGCCCAGTTAAGACGATCCCTCAGCGGCGCCACATCCACCGCCAGACTTCGCCGGGCCGGATTTTTTTTCCGTAAAGCAGAATGCCCGTGCGGTAAACGCGGGCAGCAAGGGCCGTAGATGCGATGAACCCCAGCACCAGCAGCCCCATACTGAGCGCAACTTCCCAATTCAAAACGCCGATAAATGGCATGCGTGCCGGCATCACAATCGGAGAGGAAAGGGGAATAATTGAAGCCCAGAAAGCCAGTTGAGAATTAGGGCGTTGAATCACAAAAATCATCAGGATAATAGAAAGTATGATCGGAAGGGTCACCGGGAAAACATAAAGCTGGCCATCGCCGCCATCTTCATTCGTCAGGGAGCCAACCGCGGCAAACAGCGCTGAGTAGAGCAAATAGCCTCCGAGAAAGTAAAAACTGAAAACGGCAAAAAGCCGCAGAACCGGCAGGCCTTCAAAACTGGCATAAGCTTTTGCCAAACGCTCCATCTGGTGGCTTCCTTCTAGACCATCCTGCTGACTGATCATCTGAAACTGGTGCAATTGTTCTGAAAACACCAGCCCGAGCAGGACCTGTACCGTTGCGCCGAGCACCATCCAGACGCTGAACTGGGTAAGACCTACCGCACCGATGCCCAGAATTTTTCCGAGCATAAGCTGGAAAGGCTTCACGGAAGTAATGATGACTTCCACAATGCGGCTGCTCTTTTCCTCCATCACTCCGCGCATGACCATCGTGCCATAGATCAGCAGCACCACATAGATGGCAAAGCCCATGAAGTATCCCACCACCGTTGCGGCAAAGGCGCTCCCTTCGTGACGCTGGCGGCCTTTTCCGGTAATGCCGGTTTCCAGATCAATGTCCGGCCTGATCTTCAGGTCTTCCCGGTCAAGGCCCAAACGCTGAAGATTGATGCGTTCAATACTGCTTTCCAGTGCGGATTCCAGGTAGTATTTGGTAGCCATGGAAACCTGGCGCGGAGCCATCAATTCCATGCCTTCCGGATTGCCGGGCGTTACATCGGGAATGTAAAGAAATGCGGTGTAGCCGAGTTCCTCGTAAAGCGTTTCCAGGCTATCGCGGCTGAGTTCCGACTTTTCGAAACGGAAAACAATGTCTGTGGTGTCTTTGAGGTTGCCAAAATAGCCGCTTTCGTCTTTGACCAGAATTCGCTGGGTTTCTCCTTCCAGGTTAAACAGCAACAGGGGAAGGAGGATCACCATAGCCATACCCAGCGGCGTCATCAACGTCAGCAGCAGAAATGATCGCTTGCGCACCCGGGTGATGTACTCCCGTTTGATGATCAGCCAGACCTTATGCATCGCTGCTGCTTTCCGTGATTTTCTGAATGAAAATATCGTTGAGCGAAGGAAGGATTTCGCGGTATGAAATAATATCAACGCCCCGGCTGATGAGCAGCGCCAACAAGTCATTTCCACAAAACGGCTCCCGCAGTCTGATCAGCATGTGCTCGTCCTGTTGCTCCATAACTTCAAATCCGGAATGCGTCAGGGAGCCGGTTTCTCCGCGGAAGCGCACTTCCACCAGGTGTTTTTTGTACGCATCCCGAATCTCATCCACCATGCCGGTCAGCAGCACACGGCCGTGGTTGAGCAACACAATTTCCGAACAGAGCTCCTGTACCTGCTCCATCCGGTGGGTAGAAAATATTACGGTGGTTCCCTGACGCCGCAGATCGGCAATTTCAACGCTGAGCAGATTGCTGCTGATCGGGTCTAATCCGGAAAAGGGCTCGTCCAATATCAGCAATCCCGGCTCGTGAAGCACGGTGGCGATGAACTGCACTTTCTGCTGCATTCCCTTCGACAAATCTTCAATGCGGCGGTTAGCCCATTGGGTAAGCTCCAGCCGTTCAAGCCAGCGGCGGATCCGCCGGCTGGCCTCGGTGGTAGCCATTCCCTTTAACCGCGCCAGATAAAGCAACTGTTCACTAACCCCCATTTTTTTGTACAAACCGCGCTCCTCCGGCATATACCCGATTCCCGCCGACTGCAAGCCATCGGCCGGTTTACCATCGAGCAGAATTTTACCGGAATCCGGTCCCAGAATACCGGTGACCAGGCGAATAAGAGTTGTTTTGCCGGCTCCGTTAGGACCCAGCAAGCCGAAAGCCGCGCCGCTCTGAACCTGCATACTCACCTCGTGCAGGGCTTCCAG
>JANNSM010000029.1:0-7520 GCA_031402635.1 Bacteroidota bacterium
CCCGGCTTGAACTGGACGGGGCAGAACTGCTCGGTGGTTGCGGGGGTTTGTGGTCCGGTATTCGGGTGGCGGGGTTTCCAGACCTGGAACCACCGGCTTCCGGACTGTTGGGTTCTGGTCTTTATCCCTTTTCCGAAGACCAGCATGCGGTCCTGATTTTACGGGGAGCATCACGGATCAGCGGGGCCGACACGGCAATTCTTGCGCGCAATGGTGGTATTGTTTTGGGTATGGATGTTGTGCTGGAAGACAATAACACAGCGCTGGTCATTGCTGATTACGCATTTCCAAACGCGGGGCTAATTCGAAATTGCCGGTTTGCGTGGCGGAACCTCACTCCTCCATCTGGAGCGAGCCTCGTCGCGCTGCGCGATGTTAGCGATGTTTCTTTTCAGGGCTGCACCTGGTTCAGTGCGCATCCCTGGCCGGGTTCGCGGGCGCTTGAAGTTCGTGATGCCGGGGTATCGCTAAAATCTGGTTTTTGCGACGGGTCGCCTTGCTGGCCGGCACCGCCTGGCCTGGTTGAAGGCTTTGATCTCGGCGTGGAGGTGTGGTCATCAAAAGGAATGACTCCTTCGCCGGCAATGATTTCCGCTACGGTGTTTAAGCAGTGTAAACGCGGGGTTCTGCTGCGCGGTCTTGACGGCGCGGAAATCAAAGACCTGCAGTTCGAAATTCCGGTTGCTTCCGGCCTTGATTTTCCGCTCGCTCGTTACGGGCTGCATCTGGAAGGGTGCCGGAATTCCCGGATCAGTGAATGCGACTTTAAGGGTTTGGGTGGCATGTCACTCGGGATTGTGGTCTATAGCGGCGAGAATTATCCGGCAGAAATTTCTTCCTGTACCCTGAAGGACCTCTACGCGGGTGTTGTCGTCCTGGGCCTGAATGGCAATTCGCGATCCGGACTGCAGATCGGCTGCAACCGGTTTGATGCTAATCAGGCCGATTTCTGGCTTGCACCCGGCGACGCTCCTCCTTCTGTTGCCAGGTACCAGGGCGACTGTTTTTACAAACCTGCAGGCAACCGTTTCGGAACCCCGGCATCGGAAGGATTTCCGAATGTCTTTGCGGACCCGTCGGCGGAATTTACCTGGTACTTCCACCATGATGGTCCGGAATTCTCCCCGGTGTCCCCAGACTCTTCTTTGTTTCTTGCCGTGAATTGCGGTCGCGATTTTGGTGCATCCGATTGTCCTCTTCCGGAAAGCCTGCCGCTGGCGCTCGTATCGGACAGTATCCGGGTCCTGACTCGATTCGCCGGACAACTAGAAGCCACATTTGACAATGGCAGTACGGAAGATCTTCTCCGATTGATCGGATCGCCGGGTACGGGTTCAGGACTCATGCAATTTGCGCTGTCAGAAGCCAATCCTTTCCTGAGTGATACGGTACTGTTGGCGCTCATTAACCGCTATCCCGATGTTGCGGTCAGTTTCTTTCGCTTTATCCTTGAATCCAATTCCCCTTTATCAGAACGGGTTCTGGAAGCAGCGTTGGAAGTGTTGCCTGCATCGGTCAGGACAGGGTTGTTGGCTTTTCAGGGTGCCCATCCAAGTCCAAGAGAAAATTTGCGCGCGAGGATCGCCGGAGTCCGCACCAGGCTGGCGCGTTGGGAAACCCGGCAATGGTTGCCGGCGTGGGCGACCGGGGAATGGGATTCACTGTTCGTGTGGTCTGCAGAAGATCCCGATCGGCAGGCATCCCTGCTCGCGCTGAACGAAAACTGGACGGGGCTGGAGTCCTTGCTGGACGAGCCAGCCGGCGATAGCCTCAGCCGGGCACCTGTTTTGCGCCTGCTTTCCCGTCTGGGTCTTGAAGGTCGTTCAGTTGAGGACCTTACCATGCCGGAAGTTTCCTCACTTGCCACCCTGGCTTCGGTAACCGGAAGGTCAGGAATCGCCGCCCGCAACCTGTTGCGGATTTATGACGGGCGAATTGGGGAGGAACCGCTTCCCATTTTGCCATTCATGCGAGCGTCTAACCCCGGTTCCGTATATGAGCTCTTTTCATTGAGTACAGAGCAAACTCAAATTTATGTTTTCCCAAACCCAGCCCGGGGGATGCTCAATGTTCGCGGCTTTTCTATGGGATCACGCTGGGAAATTTTGGACAGCCGCGGGAGTGTGGTTAGCCGGGGTATCATGCCGGCAAACGGTTGGATCACGCTGGACCGCTTATCCGCCGGACTTTACCATCTGCGGTGCACCAATATCCAGGGGATGTCGGGCAGCACCAGCTTTATAAATATGCCTTAATCCGGACCTGACTCAAAACTAGCGCTGCAGACAAAGAAATAAAACTGCCTTTGCCGTCAGTTGCGAAGATCAATAATATCAATATTGGGATAACGCGCCGGATTGAAGTGGAAAGTTTCTTCGGTTACCGGGGGGTTGGCGGCAAACTTCTCAATGCGGTACGTGTAGTGAATTCCATTCTTGTCCAGGACGATTGCTTTGTGCAGGCTCTTGTCGGAAAGATTGACGTAGAGCTTGATTTTGTGGTAATCCAGGGTCTTGTCCGTTGGACTAAGCTCCAGGATCTGAATTTTCTTACCGACTTCGGTTAATTGTTCGCCCATGACCGTAAAATATTCTGCTTCCGGCAGATCGAAGAGTTCCGCAGGGCTCATGAAATCTTCACTCCCCGGTTCAAAATTATTGATTTGCAGTTCGTTGACTTCCTCCAGATAAACCCATACTGTTTCGTTGTCACAAACCACGATCTGGTCGTCAAGCTGAACGCGAAACTTCAACCCCTGCACCCACATTTTACCCTGTTTAACCTCGGTGATATCACTTTCCAGGTCGGTGATATCCACGGCAAAATCCATGGACATGGATTTATAATTTTCATAATGGGTTTTCAGGCCACGCAACAGGGTCAGAGCGGACGGGTCGCTTTTCTGCCCCGTCATGCTTTGTGCAGACAGGATCATCAAAAAAAACAATCCGGTGGTACTCCCGGCTGGGTACAGGGTTTTCATAAGCATTCGGTTTGCCGCGCCAAAATTAAGGGGCTTTGCGGCCATCCAACGGGTTGGAGTCAGACGGTGGATCCCAAAAACCGTTCCAACTCCGCCGTATCGCGGATTAAAACCTCTCTGGCCTTACTCCCCAGGTTGGGTCCGACAATCCCGGCCGCCTCCAGTTGGTCCATCAGGCGCCCCGCGCGATTGTAGCCCAGCCGCATTTTTCGCTGAATCAACGAAGTTGATCCCTGCTGGTGTTGCACCACCAGGCGGGCCGCTTCCGGGAACATGTTGTCCCGTTCGCCTTCGAACTCTTCTCCGGACAGTGCTTCCTTTTCGTCAATGTATTCCGGCAAAAGGAAGGGCTCTGCAGGAGCGGCCTGCCGGCCGATAAAGTCGGCAACCGCTTCTACTTCCGGAGTGTCCACAAAGGGGCACTGAAGGCGTATGATGTCGCTGCCGATCGAAAGGAGCATATCTCCGCGCCCCACCAACTGGTCTGCTCCTCCGGTATCGAGGATGGTGCGGGAGTCAACCTTGGCCGTAACCTTGAAGGCTATGCGGGCGGGGAAGTTCGCTTTGATCAAGCCGGTGATGATATTCACTGAAGGACGCTGGGTAGCGATAACCAGGTGAATGCCCACAGCGCGCGCGAGTTGAGCCAATCGCGCCAGCGGCATTTCGACTTCCTTGCCTGCCGTCATAATCAGGTCGGCAAATTCGTCAATGATCAGCACAATGAAAGGAAGGAAGCGATGGCCGTTCTGCGGGTTAAGCCTTCTTTTCAGGAATTTCTGATTGTATTCCGTGATATTCCGGGTCTGGGCTTTTTTTAGCAGATCGTAGCGGCTGTCCATCTCAATACACAGTGCATTGAGCGTGTTTACCACTTTTCGGGTATCCGTAACAATGGGCTCTTCTTCACCCGGGAGTTTAGCCAGGAAGTGTTTCTCAATCCGTTGAAAGAGCGACAATTCAACTTTTTTGGGGTCAACCAGAATGAACTTGAGCTCCGAAGGGTGTTTTTTATACAACAGACTTACCAGGATGGCATTGATGCCAACAGATTTTCCCTGACCCGTCGCACCCGCCATCAGCAAGTGCGGCATTCGCGCCAGATCTGCCACATAATTTTCGCCTGAAATGGTCTTGCCTAAACAAATAGGCAGGTCCATTTTGCTGTTGAGGAATTTCTCAGAACCCAGTTGGGTTTTCATCCCCACGATCGTTTTGTCCACATTGGGGACTTCGATGCCGATGGTGCCTTTGCCGGGAATCGGCGCAATAATTCGAATGCCCAATGCCGCCAGATTCAGCGCGATATCGTCTTCGAGATTTTTGATTTTCGAAATTCGGACACCTTTTGCGGGAACGATCTCGTAAAGCGTAACCGTAGGGCCGATGGTGGCTTTTATCTTGGAAATGGAGATGCCGTAGTTGTTCAGCGTCTCAATGATCTGATCTTTATTCCGCTCCAGTTCCTGCGTGTTGATCCGCACATCGCTTGACCCGTAGTCCTGCAACAATTCCAGCGTCGGGTATTGGTAATCCGGCAGTTCCAGGGTGGGGTCGTAGTGCGATTCCAAACTGCCCCGCTCGGCAACGGTTCGCTCGTTAATGGGTTCCGTGATGTCCAATTCATGTCCGGGAACCTCGATGTCCATTTCCCCGGCTTCCGGACCTTCCGGATCTTCATCATAATCGGGCAAATCTTCCTCCAGCCCTTCGCCAGCAGAAAACTGCCCGTTTTGTGCAGCTACTTCCAGCATCAAACCGGGGGCAATTCCACTTGCAACCTGCGCATCCGATGTTTCTGCCAGTGTTGCTTCCATACCCGTTGACAAAGCCGGGTCACGTTTTTTGTTGCCGGTTCTTGCAGAAAACTCAACTTCTGCTTCGTCCGGAGAAACATAGGTGGGACTTTGGCGGCGCAGATCCCAGGCTTCATCATCATTTGCTTCATCAGAAAGGGTAGTAGTCGCTGTTGATCTGCGGCGAAACAAAGCAGCGAAACGGTGAAGCGGAATGCGGAGTTCTGCGTTCAGAAAGATCACGGAAAACACCAGCAGCGCAAACGATAAACTCAATGCGGTGCCAATCCCGCCGACTACTCCTTCGAGCCAGGCGCTGAGGAACCTCCCCAATCCGCCGCCCGGTAAATCGGAATAGGTTCCAAGTGCAAAGGCAAGCGCTGTGGATATCCAAAGGATAGCCAGCATGCTGTAGCCATAGATGCGCGGCAGCTTAAAATACCCTTTGCCGTAAAGCAGGTTGATTCCGGTGGCGCCGGTGCAAAGCGCCAAAAGGTAAGCACTGACACCAAACCGCAGATAAATCAATTGATTGCCGACCCAGGCACCCAGTTTGCCCAATGCATTGCCAACATCGGTATTGGGGTCGAAGATCATGCCGAACCCGCGGCCGTGCACTTTGTCGTGGTCAGTGGTATAATTGAAAAAATAGGAGCTGAAAGCAACCAACAAGAAAACGGTGATCAGGATCAGCACAAGGCCGATGGTCTTGAGAAAGCGCGGATCCCGCCAAAAAGAGACGGACCGCTGCGTTGATTTTTCAGCGCTGCGGACGGATTTTGGGGCCATACGTTTCCGCTCCGGCGCCGAAGGCGCCGGGGCAGTTTCTGCCTCGATGGCGGGTTTTCGCTTGGTATTGGCCGACATACGGACGGGAAAGGGAGACTTAGCCCGGATAATCTTAAAATTGGCGTACAGCTTCTGCAAATGATGCGGTCCGCTTAACGGGTAAAAGTATTTTTTATCGCTGACAGCGTAGCTTCCTTATTAACAGCGGTTTTTGTGGATTTAGTATTTATGTGGACAAGGCCTAATTTTAGCTCCTGTTCTTCAGAACCCTCCCAAAATCAATAAGTTATGCCGAAGGGAAATTTTTACGTTCCTGAGCCGTTCAACGAACCCGTGCTGACTTATGGTCCCGGCACACCGGAACGCACCGCCCTTCGGGCGGCGCTGAAAACTGCCAAATCCAGAAAGGCTAACATTCCCATGCTCATCGGGGGAAAGGAAATCCGCACGCCCCAACGAGTTGACATTCATCCTCCGCACGAGCCCGGCCATACTTTGGGCTCCTTCAGCCGCGCTGACGTCCGGCATGTTCAGCAGGCCATTGATGCCGCCGCCAAAGCCAAACCCGCGTGGGAAGCGATGCCCTGGGAACACAGGGCTTCGATCTTTTTAAAGGCTGCCGAACTGCTGGCCGGTCCATACCGGATGGCGATGAATGCTGCCACGATGCTGGCGCAATCCAAAAACGCTTTCCAGGCCGAAATTGATGCAGCCTGTGAATTGATTGATTTCTGGCGTTTCAATGTCCGTTTCATGACAGACATCTACAGCGAACAACCCGACTCCTCGCCGGCGGTATGGAACCGAATGGAATACCGTCCGCTTGAAGGGTTCGTAGTTGCTGTCACCCCCTTCAACTTCACGTCTATCGCTGGAAATTTACCCACGGCCCCGGTGCTGATGGGCAATACGGTAGTCTGGAAACCCGCCAATACGCAGGTTTATTCCGCCTGGGTGATCATGCAGATTCTCCGGGAAGCCGGTTTACCAGACGGGGTGATCAACCTGATTTACCCCAATGGTCCGGATTTGGGAAAGGTCTGTTTCTCCCATCCAGACTTTGCAGGAATTCACTTTACCGGTTCAACCGGCACCTTTCAGCAGATGTGGAAGTCCATCGGCGAAAATATCGGCCGGTTCAAAACCTATCCACGGATTGTGGGAGAAACCGGGGGAAAAGATTTTGTCTGGGCACATCCTTCTGCCGATGCCAGTGCCGTGGCCACGGCCCTGAGCCGCGGTGCATTTGAGTTCCAGGGCCAGAAATGCTCAGCCGCATCAAGAGCTTATATTCCGTCAAACCTCTGGAAGGCCGTGGAGGGTTTTTTACTCGACGATTTGTCTTCATTCAAAATGGGCTCTCCGGAAGATTTCGGGAATTTTATCAATGCGGTTATTGACGATAAGGCTTACGAATCCATTACCGGTTACATCAGCAAAGCCAAGCGCGACAAACAAACAATTCTTGCCGGAGGAAATTATTCCCGGAAGGAAGGCTACTTTATCGAGCCGACGGTGATTCGCGCCAAAGAACCCCGCTACCGAACTCTTTGTGAAGAGATTTTCGGACCTGTGCTGACCATTTATGTTTATCCGGAAAAAGATTGGTCCAAATCACTTGATCTGGTTAACAGCACTTCCCCTTATGGATTGACGGGAGCTGTTTTTGCCCAGGATCGCCAGGTCATTGCCGAAGCCGCACAGCGCCTTCGCAACGCCGCAGGAAATTTTTACATCAACGACAAACCCACCGGAGCCGTGGTTGCACAGCAGCCATTCGGCGGTGCCCGGGCCTCGGGCACGAATGATAAAGCCGGATCGGTGTTGAACCTCCATCGCTGGGTAAGCGCCCGCGTGATCAAGGAAAATTTCCTTCCACCAAAAAACTATCGCTATCCATTTCTGGAGCCTGACGCCGAAAACTGAGGACCTCCCGAATCGGTAGCCGACTT
>JANNSM010000030.1:0-8776 GCA_031402635.1 Bacteroidota bacterium
TGAGTATTTACGTGGATAGCCCGATGGCCGTGAATGCCACAGAAGTCTTTCGCCTGCACCCGGATTGTTTTGATGAAGAAATGCAGCAGTATCTGCGCACTGACCGCGATCCTTTTGGCTTCAGCCGGTTGCATTACATCACCAAAGTAGAAGACTCCAAGCGTCTCAATGATGTTCGCTCGGCCATCATCATTTCCGCCAGTGGCATGATCACCGCCGGCCGGATCAGGCACCATATTTTCAACAGCATCGAAAACCCGGACAACACCGTTCTTTTAGTCGGCTATTGCGCACCAAACACGCTAGGGGCCCGTCTGGCAGAGGGAGCCAAAACCATCCGGTTGTTTGGCGAGGAAAAACAGGTCCGGGCCAGAATAGAATCACTCAGTTCTTTTAGTGCACATGGTGATCAAGGCGAAATGATTCAATTTCTCCAGGAGCAGGATCCGCGGCGACTGCGCAAACTGTATCTTGTTCACGGCGAGCAGGAAAGGCAGCAGGTTTTTAAACAAGCGTTGGAAAAGCATGGCTTCCAGGAGGTTGTGTTGCCTTTTTTAGGGGAATCTTTTGATATTTAAGCACAAACGGAGCGTTTGTCCGCGATTCTTCACCAGACACGGTTAGATGAACAGCCACTTAACCGACTATGGACCAAGAGCTTTTCGAGCACCAGATTCAACCTAATTGTCTTTTTGACTCTTTTTGCTTTTTGAAATTGTAATTTGATTGTATATTGGAATGCAGATCAATCCATTGGGTTATCAAACTGAAATCCGGCTTGATCATAACCTGTACTAAACCAAAAACTCATGAGAAAACTTTTAACCACCCTTTTAGGCCTCTCGGCAACGGCAACTCTTGCTGTTGCTCAGGTCTGTACACCCAGCCCCAACGCCATTGATATTGGAGATCCAGGCGAAATCTGGCCTCCTGTCTTTGATGTTGCCTACACCTGTACCAGCCTTTATCAGCAGACCATTACCGCGGTAGTACCTCCTTCAGTGGAGATTCTGCCAGGTGTTTTTGCCACAGTTGTTGACTACACTATCAATAGCGTTACCGGTCTGCCAGCAGGATTTACCTACGCTTGTAATCCCGGTTCCTGTGTTTTCCCATCCAGTACCACCGGTTGCGTGTTACTTGCAGGTAATCCTACCGGCGTTGCTACCGGCACCTACAACCTTGTTGGTGATCTGACGGTTGAAGCCATTCTGCCTCCTTTCCTCGGAGGATCAACCATTTTTGTGGATACCCTTTATCCCTTTGAATTGCTGGTGGATGGTTGCCGCGATTGTGCCGCTTCTCCGCTGTCTGCTCAGGCTCCCAGGAATCCCCGTTCCCTCAACCTGGCTGGCCAAAGCAAGTACCAGCTGAAATGGGGTCCTGTTCTTGGGTCCATCGGCTACCGTGTTTCCGGCGGTCCGATTCCCTCCCTTGGTCAGGCCAGCCCGCAATTAGGTACTTTCAACACCACGTTCCTGATTCCTTACGCTCAGTTACTGCCCGGTCGTACCTACCGTTGGGGTGTCGCAGCAGGTTGTGGAGCAAGCGGTCCCCCGCTGACCCCACTGTCTGTATTTGACACCTTCGCCAGCCCGACGCTCCGCGTTGGTGAACTGAACGAAGCGATCAGCGAAATCCAGTCACTTGATCTGTACCCGAACCCCGCTTCAGATCTGGTTGTGATGGAGTACAACAGCCCACAGGACGGCGATGCCATTGTGCGCGTATTTGATGTGACCGGTCGTGTGGTCATGACGGAGCGCCCTACGGTGTTTGCCGGCCCGAACGTAATTCGCTATGATTTGAACCTGACTCCAGGTCTTTACATCATGGAATTGCAGCAAGGCGAAGAAACAATCTCCGCTAAGTTTACCGTTGTCGAGTAAATAGAAGAACGGTTGCATATAATAAAAAGGGGCTGTCTCAAAAGGGCAGCCCCTTTTTTATTTTCTTCAATGAATTTTAAGAGGAAAAGCACCTGTTCACCGGAACGTAATTATCCAGTCAGCGGCAAAACCTCAAAATGTCATCCGATACTGCAATGCCATGTTTCGCGGGGCGTCCATCCGGCCGGGACGCAGACTGTACTCGCGGTTCAACAGGTTGTTGACCAACAGGGTTACCGTAGAAGATTCGCCAACTTCAAGCGCTGCACGGGCGCCAATAATCACATCGCCGCCGTTGTGTATGGACCGGAAATTCCGGATACCTGGAATGAAAATTTCGAAAACCTGATCCACTTTATCCATATAGGAAAAATATTGCATGTCCATTCCCATAGTAAACCTTTTCAGCCCGGTCTGGATGTCAAGTTTGGCAACGTGGCGGAACCGGTAGGAGAGCAGGGTTTCGAATACTTCCGGGTCATCCCCATTAAAACTTTTCCAGAAATACTCCAGGAATTTGCCGGGATTGCGGAGCGTAGTATCCACGGAGAGGTTTGCCGGATAGACATAGGTATAGCCCGCCAGAATATACAGCGGGATATTGCCGAATCGCCCGTTGCCGGAAGCGGTAAATTCAAAACCCGCAATCCTCGCGTTACCAATATTCTGGTTTTTGAATCCGAGCCCTTCGGGATAAATGCCGAAGGTGAATTCGGTCATATCGGTGTACTCAGTCCAGAAAGCCGTGAGGTCCAAATAACCTTTCCAATCAAGCCCGCTAAACGTTTGTTTGCTGCCAATCTCCGCGTTCCAGCCAATTTCGGGTCGCAATTCGGGATTGGGGAAAATATAGATCAGGTTACCGACATCGGTATCTACAAACCGCTCGGCTACAGAAGGGAAGCGATAGCCCTGACCAAAAGCAGCCCGCAGGAAATTGTGTTTGCTCACCTGGTAGTTCAGACCTGCTTTCACCACGGGCAAAGCGGAAGCACTGCTGTCATCAAGCCGGAAAGTCTCCCAGCGCACCCCCAACGATGCATTTAACCGGTTCCACGATTTATCCGCCTGAGCAAAAAAAGCGAGCAGGTTAGCGCTGTGGTCAGCGAGATCATTATCCTTGATAATTCCCTGAACATCGTTCATCCCGGCAGTCAAGGTGTACTTGCGGGCAAATTCGCGCTGAAACTGGTACTCTCCGGTAAGCAGATGAATATGCGACCGGTTGGTGGTGCTGTAAAAATTGCCGTTGTAGTTGTAGCGCAGTTTGCCTGAATGGCGGTTTCCTGAGCGGTCAAAGTACAAGATCCAGGGATCGAAATAAGTCCAGAGAAAATTGTTGAGATCCGATGAGTTGGGAAGAGAAGTATAGGCGCCTTCGTTGTCATTTGCCCAAAGCAAAAAAAGCCCTTCGTTGTAATAAGTGATGTTAGTGTTTAAGCCGATGCTCATGCGCCCTTCCTGACCAGGAGGGCGGTAGCGTGTTTTGAGGCTGAACCGGGCGTGTCTGCGCAACTCTTCTTTCAGGTAACTCTGATCTGAGGCGAGGCTTCCTCCCAAGACCAGATCCACATCGCCAATTTTGCGCAGGTGGCTGAATCTGGCTCCGGCAAAAACCGGGTTATTATCCCACCACTGCATAATTTCCCGTTTCGGATCCCCGTAAACTCCCTGGTAAACCAGAAGATCCGTTTGCGGAATGGCAGTGGGCCAGACCGTGCGGACATGCACCACGCCATTTAAGGCGCCGGAACCGTACAAAACGGAGGCAGGTCCTTTGATGACCTCCACCTGATCCGTAATCTCGAGCGGCATCATGGTCCATTTGATATCTCCCCGGTCTGCAGTAAGCAGCGGCTGCCCATCAATGACCATCATGACCCTGCTACCCGCCCCAAAACTGTACCCGGTTCCTCCCCGCATATTGGCCTGTCCGTCAGCCATATAAACCCCTGGCAGTCGGGTAATGGCATCCTCCATGCTTTTCGCGTTGATCCGCTTAATCAGACCGGAGCCGATGACATCAATAGAAACCACTTCCCGCTCAATTTCCTTTTCATAAAAACTGCCGGAAACCACCATCATCCCGAGTTCCCTTGCACTGGGTGCAAGGATAACATCCAACTCGACCTGCTCTCCGATGGACACCGTTACCTCCTGGATAAAGCTTTCGTAACCCAGGTAAGTGACTACCATCTGAAAAGTTCCCGTATCAACTGACAGGCGGAAACGGCCATCGGCATCGGTGGCCGTCCCGATGCTTTCTGTGATGCTAATGTTGGCGCCAATCAGCGGAAGGCTGTCGGCATCCTGAACCTTCCCCGAAATCGTTGCCTGTTGTGCAAATGCGGGTTGCGTCAATAAAGCCAGCCAGAGCAGCAGAACTTTAACCATAAAGCAAAGTTATCCCGGCAGAGGCTTTTGGAACGGTATCCACGGTTATTTCGTGAATCCGGAGCAGGCTTCTTTGATCACGCCTTCGAGATACTCAGCGCCCCAACTCGGGTGGATGGAAGATTCGGGTTGAAAGGTTGCAAAACGCTCTTTGGATTTCTGCAACAGGGGACAGCCGCGGGCGGGGCCGCCACCAAACTGCTCCGGAGTGTAGAGGAGTTGCTGGCCGAGCTGCAACCAGCCGCGTGGGTTGCCGTCTTGGAGCGTAGTTGCCCGGGTGGCATAACCACTTGCAGCCGGGCCGTATTGCATTCCCCGGTTAAAGTCCACCCGGATCCGTGCGGAAGCCGCCATGCTTTTCAACACAAAAATTTCCGGGTTTTCGGGTGAAAGGGCTTCTGCGCGAGCTACCTGCTTATCTGCTTTATCTAAAAGGGGATCAACCAGAGCCAGATCTTCCTGCATGAAACTCATCATAATATTGGAATAAGCGCTGTAATACCACGGTAGCCATTGACCGGCCTCCGCGTTCCCCACGCGTTCAAACGCGTTGGCTGAAGCCTGAAGTTCTTCGGCGCTTTCGGCGGTATCAAATTTTTCAAGAAGCTTTTCCATCGCCTGGGTGAATTTTTCATCCGTCTGCGCATGAAGATTGACCCCCAGCGCTACGCAAAGGGTGAAAAGAAGTGCTTTGTACATGTTGAAAAAGTAATGTTGAGTTTGAGGATTCGTCAATTGGCTTAACAATTATGGTGCCGCTTTTCTCTTGCCGGCATCGCTGGGTGCGTCGAGGTTTTTAGGAGTTCTCGTGTGTTGGAAAGATATAAACATTCCTATAAAATAAGACCGGATAGCGGGTGGGCGCTGGGCTACCTCCAAATACTCTCCTGCGCTCAGGTCATAAGCATAATTAGCCAGTGGAATGCCTCCTGGTTCATAATACTGATACCCGAAAATATTATCAATACCCGGCAAATTGGTAACTGAAACAAAGATCACCGTGAAGTTGCCGCGGATATTGGTGAGGTAACTCCAATTAGCTGAGAGGTTGTGGAAGTCCGGTGTTCTCCCAT
Organism: Bacteroidota bacterium; assembly: GCA_031402635.1. Taxonomy (GTDB): domain Bacteria; phylum Bacteroidota; class Bacteroidia; order Chitinophagales; family BACL12; genus WGOA01. Next base: position 5,357 of record JANNSM010000030.1, read on the forward strand.
CCATAAAACCGGAACTGGAGGGGTCATGAAACGGTCGGCCGGACTGATACGTGTAGGTAACCCCTACCTGGCAGCTGATATCCGGAAAGTAATGTTTGTACACCAGGCTGAGCAGGTGCTCCGAGGCAAAATCCGGGCGTACGCTTTCGGGGTAGTCAAGAAATTTTCGCCGGGTATCTATCCAGGAATAGGATATCCAGAAATCCCCGTTGTCTATGCTTTTTTTATCGCGGTAAAACAACTCAAACCCGCCGGCGTAGCCGTCGCCTTTGCTGCTGTACGTGAAGGAATAATCCAGCGTATCAAAAGGGTTCTGGCTCACCAGGTTTGCGTACTTTTTATAGTAGCCCTCCACCCTGAATGTCCGGTCATCCGTCATGATCTGCCAATTTGCGATGTAGTGATCGGCCCGTTCAAAGGTTAGATCATCAGCAGCCAGCCCAAGGTATTGGGGCAGGGGTGTCTGGTAGAATTGTCCATAGGCCAGGGAGACCTGACTTTTATCGCCGGTTTTGTAGGCCAGCGACAGCCGCGGCGCAAGATTATAGCGGTCCAGTGCGGCAGAGTATTCTGCCCGCAACCCTGCACGGCCGGCCAGGTCTGAGGTGATGTAGAATTCTGATTCCGCGAAAAGGGCGCCATAATTTTCCACCACCCGGGTATCAATGGTTGTCTGGCTTTGTCCAAAATTGATGAACCGGTTATCAAATCGCTGGTAATTGTACTCGCCGCCCAGCTGGAACCGGACTTTTTCGTTGAACTGATTAGTCATGGAAATACGGCCCTGCCCACCCTGGTCGTCCCGGCTTACGTCCTGGCCCTGAATCAGAATTGCGTCAGCGTTATAACTGCCGGAAGCCGAAAGGAGCATAGTCCATTTTTCGCCGAGCAACTCTCTCCAGGACGCATTCATAAAGGCATTGCGGTTGTCCAGGTTAAAATTGACACCGGGTATGCTATCGGCAGGCGGAGGGTAGCGTATGCCCAGGCTGGCGTCATTGTAAGTGGCGAAGACCTTGAAAAGTCCGTTCTCCGATGTTTTATGCAGGAAGCTCAGGTTGCCTCCCAAGCCTTGAAAGTCTTTAGTCCACTCAATTTCCTGCGGGATCAGTTTGTTAAACAACCAAGTATTGGTGTACTGTAACCCAATTCCAAACCCGGTCTTGTCCCAAACCTGCTGGGTGAAAGCGCCGCCGAAAATGGGAGAAAGGTTAAGACCTGATCCACTGGACTTGGGCATATCGCTGGTGTTCAGGATAACCGCAGATGAAAGGGCCTGCCCGTATTGAGCGGAATAGCCCCCGGTAGAAAACACGGTCCCTTTAAACAGAAAGGGCGAAAAACGTCCACGTGAAGGGACATCCGGCACCTGGCTGAAAAACGGGTTCTGTACCGTGAGACCGTCAATAATGACCTTGGTTTCACTCCCGGTGCCGCCCCGGACAAAGAGACCCTCTTCATTTCCAACCTGTTGCGCGCCCGGCAAAGTACCCAATGCCCCAAAAATATCGCCGGTGGCACCCGCTGTGGTTACAATATCCAATGGCTTAAACATCACCGCTTTACCTTCATCAGAAGCTTCAAAAGCTCCTGCGCTGATTGAAACGGCGGTCAATTCGTTGAATTCTTCGCGCAGTTCCGGTTCAGCCCTGATGGTCCCGCCAGACAAAACGATGGAATCTGTAAAGGTTTCGTACCCAATATAACTTACCACCAAAATGAACGGACCGGTTTCTTCGGTGTTAAAGGTGAAAGAGCCGTCTAACCCGCTGGTGGTGCCGTCGTAAGTATCCTGAATAAAGACGTTAGCCCCCGGCAATGTTTCTCCCTTATTATCCCGAACAATGCCTTCAATGGTTGTCTGCCCCTGAATTGACCATGCCCCCGGAAGCAGAAAAGCCAGCAAAAAAAAGATTTGCGGGAAGCAGGAAAGGGCTATTTGACGGAATTGCAGATGGCACATCCGGTTGCAAAGTTCTGAAAAATTGACCGGAGGATTTTACTACCCGCAATAGGGTAGAAAGGCTTACTTAGAAATTGTCTAAATAAGGATAAGGAGCTAGCTTTGACGAGGTATTGGGACTTTCCGGATGAATCCATTGTCCAGACTCTCCAACCACCACCTATGACGGACCCTACGATGGACCAAATGACGGATGCTGACAAACTCATCCGCGAGCATACCCAAAGCGATTACCGCTATGGTTTCGTGACGGATATTGACCAGGAAATTGCGGCAAAAGGCCTCAGCGAAGACACTATTCGTTTTATTTCAGCCAAAAAAGAGGAGCCGCTTTGGATGCTCGAATGGCGCTTGAAGGCATACAGGAACTGGCTGCAAATGACTGAGCCTGAATGGCAAAACGTTCATTTCCCGAAAATTGATTTTCAGGATATCAGCTATTATGCGGCTCCGCGTAAAAAGCCTTCCCTGAACAGCCTTGACGAGGTTGATCCGGAGCTCCTGCGGACGTACGAGCGGCTTGGGATTCCGGTGCAGGAGCAGAAACTACTCGCGGGAGTTGCCGTGGATTTCGTCATGGATTCCACTTCCGTGCTCACCACCTTCCGCAAGCAACTCTCGGAAATTGGGGTCATTTTCTGCCCGATTTCGGAAGCCATCCGCGAATATCCGGAACTGGTTAAAACTTACCTGGGCAGTGTCGTTCCACCCCGGGATAACTACTATTCGGCCTTAAATTCTGCCGTCTTTTCCGATGGTTCCTTTGTTTATATCCCAAAAGGTGTGCGTTGCCCGGTTGAACTTTCCACCTATTTCCGGATCAACGCCGCGGGCTCCGGACAGTTTGAGCGCACCCTGATCATTGCCGAAGACGACAGCTACGTCAGCTACCTGGAAGGCTGCACCGCACCGCAGCGCGATGAGCACCAGCTTCACGCTGCTGTGGTTGAGCTGATTGCCCTGGACCGCGCCGAAATAAAATACAGCACGGTTCAAAACTGGTATCCCGGCGATGCGGAAGGCAAAGGAGGTGTTTACAACTTCGTCACCAAGCGGGGAATCTGTCGCGGCGTAAGATCCAAGATTAGTTGGACACAGGTAGAAACCGGCTCGGCGATTACCTGGAAGTACCCTTCCTGTATCCTCAAGGGCGACGATTCGGTCGGTGAATTCTATTCGGTGGCGATGACCAATCACTACCAGCAGGCAGACACCGGCACCAAAATGATCCATATTGGCAAAAACACCCGGAGTCGCATTGTTTCCAAGGGTATTTCAGCCGGACGCAGCCAGAATTCTTACCGGGGCCTGGTCAAAATCAACAAGACTGCCGAAAACGCTTATAACTTTTCGCAGTGCGATTCGCTGCTTATTGACGACAAGTGCGGTGCGCATACCTTTCCCTACCTGGAGGTCCACAACAACACCGCCCGGGTTGAACACGAAGCCTCCACTTC
>JANNSM010000031.1:0-9207 GCA_031402635.1 Bacteroidota bacterium
TTTATATCTTACTGCTTGTCAATCTTGCAAGCGCGTGTCAAAACGGCGTGGAAAGTGAAATTTCTGACCGTCCGGTTGCAGCGCCGGCCGAACCCGTGATGGACGACAGAAAAGACCCGAAAGAGGAGCGCAGCGATGTAAAAGCGGATTTGAAAAAGCCCGCCGAGATTGCTGACTCCAGCGTTGTTTTGTCCCTTGATGGTCTGTCGGAAGATCAGGATTCGTTGCGGCTATTGCGTGACCAGGTCAATTCCACACCCGGGACAAGCCCAACGCCCAAAGCAGAAAAACCCAATATCGTTACTATTTCCAAGGCAACTTCCGGAGACGGACCGGCCAAGCCAATCTATACGCGCTGGGATGCACTCTTTGCCGATATGGATTTGTTTTTTGGCGAAGCGGTTACCAACGGACTCGTGCACTACGGTGAACTGGCGGTATCACCGGCAACACTTAACGATCTGATTCGGCGAATCAGTGAAGCAGACCTGGGCAACGCCACAGATGCGGAAAACAAGGCTTTCCGGCTTAACGCCTACAATCTCCTGGTCATCCATCAGGTAGTTGAACACTATCCCATTGCTTCGCCGATGGATATCGCCGGATTTTTTAACCGAAATACATTTTCGGTAGCAGGCAAACAAACAACACTGAACGATCTCGAAACAGGGCTGAGGAGCGATCCAAGAATTCACTTTGCGCTGGTTTGCGCCGCCCTGGGATGTCCCAAAATTCAGAATGAAGCGTTTTTGCCAGCAACGCTGGAGGATCAACTCAATGAATGCACAAAGTCAGCTATTGACAATCCGCGGTTTATCCGATTCCAACAAGGCGATCAACGTGCGGAACTGTCTCAGATTTTCAATTGGTATGCCGGAGATTTCGGTGGTTCGGATGCCGTGTTGGTATTCATCAACCGATACCGAACCAATCCGATACCTGTTGATATCCCGCTCAGCTTTTATGAATATAACTGGAAGCTCAACAAAGCGAGCTGATCATTAAGTTTCATACGTGCCGAAAACCTCACAACGAACAGCCTAAATTATTGCCCTTCAATTAGTTGCAGCGGCCAATCCCTGTTTTCAATTAATTTTTATAGCTTAGACTGGTTCGGGTTGAATCCGGTCCGGATTAATGCTGCCTGTCGCAGTACTTCCACGCTATAGGAAGACATGACCATAACAGATGATTTGTTTCAGCTGATCAAATCACTGAAACAAACAGAAAAAAGGTATTTCAAAATTTTTGCCTCTATCCACGTCAAGGGTGAGCAGAATAACTATGTAAAGTTATTTGACGCTATTGACCGGCAGCAGGATTACGACGAGAAATCCCTGCTGGCAAGCTTTCAGGGAGAAACCTTTGTCAAGCAATTCGCGGTCACTAAAAATTACCTGTACAACTTTATTCTTCGCAGCCTTCGATCCTATTATTCGGGCTCTGATGCGGAATCAAAAATTCAGGAGGAAATAGAATCCGTTAAAATCCTTTTTGGAAAAGGCCTTTACAAGAAGAGTATTAAAATCCTGATCAAAACCAAGGCATTTGCTCGGCAATTTGACAAATATGAATTACTACTGCATATTATAAAATGGGAAAATGAAATCAATACAAGATTTCTAAAAGGTGACCGGCTGGACGAATTCCGCAGGGAGTCCAATGTCGAAATTCGCGAGATGCTGGAAATCATGGAAGAGACTTACCAACTCCGGCTGCTGGAGCAGGAAGCCTTTCGGGTTTACCGCCGCTACACGCGTGCCCGCACCGCAAGCGATTTGCAAGCCATCGAGCAAATCCTGGCCCATCCGGCCATGGCTGAAGGAGCATTGCCATGGTCCTTTATCGGAAAACTGCGCTATTACAATATCAAAGGCGTTTACCAGACTCTGCTGGAACACCACGGTGAAGCTCACCGGTTTGATTTGCTGCGTTTCCGTCTTTTTGAAGAAAACCCGCAGTTTATCCGCGAAAACCTGATTCAGTATATTAAGGTGCAGAATAACCTGCTCCACAATTACATGGAACTGAAAGACTGGAAAAACTTTGAAGAAATCCTGCGCAACGTAAGGGAAACTTCTGACCAGTTTGCTACCACCATCACAAACACGGAGCAGGCCATCATTTTTGAAACCAGCTACGTTCAGGAATTGGCGCATTATCTGCGAACGCACCGTTTTGAAAAAGCACTCGAACTGGTTCCCAGGGTAAATGAAATGCTCGATCGCTATGACAGTGTTATTGTTATGGAGTTCAAAATTGAAATGTTGTTCACCATAGCAAAGGTTTACTTTTACTCCGGCGATCTGGACCAGGCGTCAGACTGGGTTAACCGCATTGTTTTTGATGACAATCCTCATGCCGCCGACGATGTTATTTGTTTTGCGAGAATTCTGAATCTATTAATACATTTTGACCTTGGCAACTACGATTTTCTTAAATATGAAATCAAATCCACGCGGCGTTTTCTCCTGAAAAAGAAAAGACTATTCCTGGTTGAAGACCTGGTGCTCCGGTATTTAAACCGCTTGATCGGTATTCGCGATGAAGAAAAGAAAATGGAAGTGCTGATCAGCTTTCGGGAAAAAATGGAACAAACCCTTACCCAGGAATTTGAAGGAAACACAAAAAGCTACCTGAATCTGCTGAACTGGCTTCAAAGCAAAATCGAAAAAAGGCCGATTTATGATATTATCATGGAAGCCAAAGCCGAGGAAATCTGAGTGTTTCAAAAAAATCCGGAAGGATGAACGATCGTTCAAATTCCAAAGCGGAGGAAATCTAAGCCTTTGAAAAAAATTTCGGGCAGGATGAACGATCGTTCAAATTCCAAGTGGTAGTTCTACCAGCGCCTTGCGGGTTATCCTGGTTTCGGACGGGTAACCAAATGCATTATTCAGGTAAGAAATACCCCCGAGCTTGCGCAGGCTGTTCAGGTGAGAATGACCGAAAACGTGGTACAACGGGTTGATTCTTTCCACCTGAATTCCGAGTTCTTTAGATCCCAATACCGGTGTGAGAAAGTATTTTGCCGGATCCACCCGCTGCGGAAGCACGTCCGGGCGGGGCAGGAAATGGGACATACTGATCACCGTTTGCGCGGGAAGTGTCATTTCCGGCAGATTCCGGCTATGGAAATAGACGGCTACTTCCGGCAGTTCCATACCGGCAGGCCAAACACACATCCGGAAATCTGCCCAGCGGCTCAACAAATCAGTGCCCGGCATCCCGAAACTGAAATCATACCAACTCAGCAACGGCACTACCCTTACCGATCCCAAAAGGGTGCTGGCCGTTTTGATATCGGCACGGGCACAAAATTCCATGATTCGCTCAAACTTGCCCAGAGAATCCAGCCCCTCCCCCCGCCTGACCCACAAATCGTGGTTGCCGGGCACAAAAAATACTTCGGCAAAGACATCCCTGATTCTCAACAAAACGTCCTCCAACCGACTGAAATCGCTACTCAGATCTCCCGCCAGCAACAAAACGTCCGGCCGGTAATCCAATTTTGGCAAAGCCCGCACCCAGGCCTCATTATCCGGATAATCCACGTGCAGGTCACTAAGGGCAAAAAATCGCATGCTGTTATTGACTCCGTAAAAAGCAGAGGCCTGGTCCTTCGCTGTCCGGAACAAAATAGCCGTAATTTCCGGCAATCGCTGAACCATGGCCCATCAGGCATTTGACCAAAAAATAGTCTTGCTTACCGGAGCTGCTTCCGGTATCGGGCGGGCACTTGCCGCAACGCTTTGCGAAGCCGGAGCCAGGCTGCACGCCAGTGACCGGGACTTCGAAGCCCTGCAACAAGCCTCGTTGTCCTGGCGGGGAACACCGGCCTCGCTCAGCAGGATAGATGTTACCGAATCTGCTGCGCTCAGAGCATGGATCCGGGAAACCGGTGAAGTGGAAGGGCGGATTGACTTCCTGTTCAGCAACGCAGGCATAGGCATGGCCGGGGAATTCCGTTACATGACCCCGGAAGACTGGAATCAAATCATCCGGGTCAATCTCGATTCCGTCTTTCACGGATGTCACGAAGCGTTTCAATTCATGGCCAGCCACGGCGGAGGTCATTTGGTCAATACCGCCTCCATGCTCGGGCTGACCCCGTCACCGCTGGCCAGCCTTTATAGCGCAGCCAAATACGGAGTTATAGGTCTATCGGAAACACTGGCCATAGAAGGTCGGGATTTGAATATTCGGGTCTCGGCGGTATGCCCTGGTTACATTGCTACGGGCATTTTTGAGAAAGCGCCTAAACGCGAAACCACTACAGAAGATATGCTTTCTCTTTTGCCGTGGAAACTTTATCCCGCTGAAAAGGCAGCATACCAGATTTTGCAGGGCGTTGCAGCCCGGCGGCGGCTGATTGTTTTTCCGGCCCACGCCCGGTTTGGAGTATGGTTATGGCGAGTTTGGCCTTCACTGTATTCATCCCTGAACCGCCGGTTGCTTGAAAAACACCGGAGCATGCCTAAGAAGAAGGGCCAATAATAAAAGCTTCAACTCAAATCGGGAAGTTGCTCTTCCGCATCCCAGGCTTCGATAAAAGCAACGAGTACCCGCAACATGGCGTCCATTCCCGATGTTTTCAGGTGCTCCATGTTGTCCAGACGCGTGTGGTAGGTCGGATCCAGTTTGTCAGAGCTCAGCCCGATCACACAGGTTGCCGGCAAACCCCGGTTAGCAAATGAAGTGGCATCGGTAGCCCCCACCATCAGCGTATTTTTAGTGTAGGTGCAACCGCATTTTTTCATCGCGGCGGCCAAACGGTCATTTAGTTCGCGAGGATAACGGGCCCCGGTAAACGCTTCACCGGTAAGCAGGGTCAGGAACTGGTCGTCTTTAAAACTTTCCATGTTGAGCAGTACCGCCTTTTCGGCACGCAACTCCTGTTCAAATTGCTTAACATATGCCCGGGAGCCTTTGAGGCCGCATTCCTCCGAACCAAAACTGACGAGTTTCAGCCGGGTGTGCTTCAACAGACTGTGTCCGGGACTACCTGGCCTGGCGAAGTGGCGCCCGGTGCCCCAGGCTACAGCAAGGCCACTGAGGTTGTCTATCGCACCGTCAACCACACGGTCTCCGTGGATAGACCATAAGGTGATCAATGTTGGCGAAGCGGCCACCAGCAGGTACCAGACCAGTTTGCCGGGACTTGACAGCGCCATCAGATCGGGCGCCAGAAATGCGGCCACGGCGAGGTAAAGTCCTGACAAAACAATAACAAAACCGGCCAGAACGGTCATCACAATACCCGTTTGACCAAAGCGGTACCACCAACCGAATTCCGTTGCCGAATCAACATGACCCGCGATCAGGATTGTTGACCGGACATGCTCCCGGGGCTCGAGCGTGGCTGTGATATTGGACGAATCGCTTTTTGGGAAAAAAGGATCCAGCCAATCCCGGTACATTACAAAGTGGCCCAGAAACAGCACGGTATTGATCAGGGCAATGGTTGCGGCAAGGGGAAGGTTGAACCACGCCAGGGACATGGCCACTGCGAAAACCGCCACAAAAAACTTCAGGCTCACAAATTTGGCTGTCACGGCAGCCCTGAATTTCTGAACATGAACCTGGTTTGGACCGGAGAGCCGCTCAAACTGCTGACGGACCCAGTCCTGGGCCTGACGTTCGGCATCGCTGCCAGGCGAGCGGGGTCCAAATCGCTCGATGATCTGGCCAACAAAAGGGTACATGTCCATGGAGAGAAGAGAAATTGAAAACGTGCGGCAAATTTAGGGGAATCACGGAACTGCGTTGGTAACTCCCCTGAAAAACTCAGCCGGCAAAACCAAGCAGGGCTTCTACCGCTTCCACCGTTAACGGTTTTGAATGCACGGTAATGTCGGAATGCTTATTCCCTGCTAACCGCCGCTGATACCATGCCACTGCCGGATCCACCCAACCCGCCGAATGTTCATCCCGGCTGTCAAGCAACAACAAGGCCTGGGTGAGTTCGGTGAGCGATTCCAGCAACGCGCGCGACCGGTACTCGGCATCTTCACGGTCCACCAACGCCAATGCCTCCAATTCGGTGAAAATGGCATCCGCCCTTTGTGACCACGATCCCGGCACTTCGCATTGAACCAACAACTGCCACGCGCGGCGCCACCCTTCGACCGGACCGGATTTTTGCAACGCGCGCAACATATCCAAAAGCATGATGTTGCCTGCGCCTTCCCAAATCGGCAACACGTTGGCATCTCGGAGCAGTTTAGGCATGATGCCTTCTTCGAGGTAACCCAGGCCGCCCATAAGTTCCATGCACTCGCGAATGGCATACACGGCAAATTCCGCACTGGAGCGTTTGACCATCGGAGTCAACAGCCGCAACAGCGCGGCTTCGCGGGCATCGCCGGCATCGGCCGCATCCAGGGCTTCAATGGCCCGCCAGCAAAGAGTTAACTCGCCGAGCCAGCCGGCAGACAGGCGCTCCAGACGCTCGCGAACCAGCGGATGTTCCAGGGCGGGCTTGCCAAAACTGCGGCGGTAACGAAGAAATGACCAGGCCTCCCGCAGTGCCCTCCGCGTCAGCGCTACAGCGGTTACGGCGTTGTACAGCCGGCTGAGGTTGATCATCTCGGTCATGATCGCAAAGCCCTCCCCTTCCCCGCCAAGGCGTTTGCCCCAGGTGCCGGTCAACAGCAATTCCGCCGAAGCCATGGAACGAACCCCAAGTTTTTCCTTAAGTCGAATGACCTGTTTCGGATTTCGATGTCCGTCGGGTCCCTGCTGTTCGATCAGGAAAATACTCAGGCCGCGGGTACCGGGAACCGATGTATCGGTGCGGGCCAACGCCAGGGCCAATTCCGCTCCGGCATTGGAGCAGAACCATTTCTCCCCGTACAGGCGATACCATTCGTTCCCGCTGCCGGCCTCTCCCCGGAACTCCGGCTCGGCGGCTACCGCCCTAACCCGGTTGGCGCTAACATCCGAGCCTCCGGATTTTTCCGTCAGAAACATCGCTCCGGTAAATAGCTGCGCGGGATCGTCCGTCCAGATATGCGGCAAAAGCCGTTCGCGATCACCGGACGACGCAAAGCGATCCAGAATCCGGGCCACCCCGTCTGTCATACACAGCGGACAGTACAGCCCCGCTTCTCCCATGGCATAAAGCAAACCGGCGCTGAATCCCAGTTGATGCCCTTCGCGCGAAAAACGCCGCCTCAGCGCGGGCTCCCACTTGACCTCAAACATCCCGGACCGCACCGCAATGCTGAGCAATTCGTCGTAAGCCGGGTGAAAAACCAACTCATCTACCGACTCTCCGTAAAGATTTCGGGGTTTCCAGACCGGTCCATGACGGTCTGCCGTCAGCGACAAGACATCCATTTCCTCCGCAAGTGCCCGGCCGAGCTCCATCCATCGCGGCTGCATCCAGGCCAGGCCATCGGGGCTGATTTTTTGCGCAAACAGGTGCTGTAAAATCCTGTCATCCCGGTAAAGATTCCCGCTGCGTGTTGCCTGCGGTTCCAGTACGCGGTTACCCGGATCGTCTGACCAGGGCGCTGTTGCTGGCAATTTTTCCGGAAGATGGGAATCGCGATCCATGGCTTAATTATCGCTGTCCTTGCCACCAGCTCCCTTGAAATGATCGTTCTTGTGTTTGAAAAGTACATTGAAGGAAGTCAGGCTGCCGTAAATCCGCGTAATGTACTGTTGCAGATGCACCCGGTCTTCGTCATCCAGTTTCGGGTGAATATTAATCTGCTGCTCCAGGACCCTAAGCCGGTCGCGCAACATGACAATCTTGTGGAAAAAAGCGTCCAGCGGCATGTCCTTGCTTTGAAGGCTTTTATCCGAAGGTTGAAGAATCAGGGTCCCGCCAAGCCAGCGATCGCCCAGATGCACGACTTCCTGTACTCCTCCGTGCCGGGTCAGGACACGCCAGATAACGTCCTCTATTTCCTCAAGACTTAAAGCAGGTCCACCATCACCCGCCGCCACCAGTTCCAGATCGCCGGTGTCGCGCTGAATCTGTTTGCTCTTATCCAGATCGTGGAAATACACTTTAAAATAGGCAGGACTCTGATCAACCACTACGCCGCGGCCAAAGGTTGCATGCACAACCTGGGCACCAACGGAAAAGGCGCTTTCCTGCACATCGGTAGAATCGGATAAACTCATGAGGCAAAAATGAAAATTTCAGGGGAAAATACAGTGGAAAACGGATCCCTGGATTACACCGCGGCAATAACCGCGATAACCCCGGCTCAGATCAAAATTAAAGACTCTCCCGGTGAGCGGGCACTATACCGTGATGACCACATTTCCGCGCTTTATCCCCGATTCAGCATAACGGTGAGCTTCGGCTGCCTGTTCCAAAGGAAAGGTCTTGTCAATGTATGCCTTCATTTTGCCAAGTTCACAGAGTTCTTTGATAAAAACCAGGTCAGTTGCTTTTGGAACGGCGATGCCGCAAACCACTCTTTTGCCCTTAACGATCCAGGTCCAAAGCATTTGCATAAGTTTCTTTGTCTTAAAACTTGCCAGCAGATAAGTGCCATTTTCTTTGAGAATACTGCGATATTGAGAAAATGCGCCTTTTCCCAAAATGTCAAAAATAATATCATAAGTCTCATTAGGTTTGGCCGTATTTTCATTCGCGTAATCCATCACCTTGTCTGCACCCAGTATTTTTACATAGTCCAAACCTGTGACACCGCACACTCCGGTAACTTCTGTATGATAGTACTGCTTCAATAGTTGAACTGCTGCCGAACCAATTGCACCGGAAGCACCGGAAATGAGCACCTCTTGTCCTTTTTCGATATTGACTTTTTTGAGTAAACACAACGCCATAATAGCACCATAGGGAACACTGGCCGCCTCTTCAAAGGTCATATTTGATGGTTTAAGAGCTAAAATTTCAAATTCCGAAATACAGATGTATTCTGCATAGGCTCCCATTTTTTCGCCGACATAACCAAAGACCTCATCGGAAATATTAAAATTCCGGACACCTTTTCCCAATTCGACAATGTCGCCGGAGAAACTGTTTCCCAAAATCGTTCTTTTTGGTTTGTTGAATCCAAAAGCAAACTTTGCCAGAAACCAAAAGATAAAAGGCATATTTAAATCTCCCGGAAGAATGCTCTTGAAGTTTCTGGCGAGCAAATCCCCATAATTCACCGATACGGCGCGAACCCTGATCAGAATCTCGCTGTCGCGGGGAACTGGCTTTTCTATTTCCTTTAA
>JANNSM010000032.1:0-6491 GCA_031402635.1 Bacteroidota bacterium
AATGACGGAGCCAATAGGTCCGGAGTATGTGGTTCCATAAGCATGGCCCCCAATGTTTTTATAGACCGGGCAAGCGTTGAGGCAAGCCCCACAGCGGATGCAGTACAGCGCCTGCCGCTGTTCTTTTTCCGCGAGCAGTTGCGTCCGGCCGTTGTCGAGCAGGATCACGTACATCGCTTCCGGGCCGTCGGATTCACCCTCCTGCCGTGGACCGTTCAGAATGCTGTTGTAAACCGTGACCCATTGACCGGTTCCGAAGGTGGAAAGCAGCGGCCAGAAATGCCCAAGGTCTTCGAGGTTGGGAAGCACTTTCTCGATGCCGACTATGGACACAAGGACTTTCGGGAAACTTACGGTAAGGCGGGCATTTCCTTCGTTTTCCGTAAGGGCCACCCCGCCGATGTCGGCCACCAGAAAGTTGCCACCCGTGACCCCGATATCTGCTGAAGTGTATTTGTCCCGGAGCAGGCGGCGGGCAACCAGCGTGAGTTCTTCGGCGCTCAGGTCAAGCGAAGTGCCGAGTTTTGCGTGGAATAGCTCCGCCACATCCTGCTTGCTTTTGTGCATGGCCGGCGTGACGATATGGTAAGGTTTTTCGCCGTCGAGCTGCTGGATGTATTCTCCCAGATCGGTTTCGTCAACGGCAATGCCGTTTTCCTCCAGAAAGTGGTTGAGTTCTATTTCTTCGGTGGCCATACTTTTGGCCTTGACGACGGACCTGGCGCCGTGATCGGCGGCGATCCGGGCAAATGCCTCCAGCGCGTCCTGAGCCGTTTCAGCCCAGATCACCCGGCCGCCACGGGCGGTGAAAGCCGCTTCGAACTGCAACAAATATTCGTCAAGGTGGTGAATGGCCTGCCACTTGGTCTGCTTGGCAATCTTCCTCGCTTTTTCCAGGTCCTGGTACTGCAGTTTCCCCTTGATGACCGTCTCATCGTACTTGCCGATGTTGAAACGCAATTTTCGCTTATGCTCGCGGTCAAAGGCTTTGGATTCTGCTTTTTCGAGAAAGGGTACGGGTATGCCCATAGTAGTCAGTTGATATGCACAAACTTAACGTTATCAAGGCATTTGACGGAAATAAAGATGGTCGTTGAGATCATATCAGCTTCTTTGTTTGCCATTAAATGGTCATCTTTGCGCCATTCTGGTAACCAAACATTGAACATCTGATGATTAAGAAAACATTACACACTTTACTGGCGCTGGCTTTCGTCGCCTTTTTACTTCCCGGCTGTGGCTTTTCCGGAATGTACGGCGCCCTTTATACCGATGTAACCACTCCGGTGGAGGCCACCTCTAATGGTGCAGGCTCCAAAGTGGGTACGTCAGAGGTTACGAGTATTCTGGGCCTTGTTGCTACCGGCGACGCCGGCATCAACGCAGCTGCCAAGGCTGGGGGAATCACCAAGATCTCCCATGTTGACATGCACACCATGTCTATACTTGGTTTGTACGCTAAGTTCACGGTTTACGTTTACGGTGAATAAATCCCGGTTTTACTTCTTTCAAGGAAATACCAGAGGAAATACCCCGGGAGTTACTCCGGGGTATTTCCTTTTTGGGTTGTTCGCTTTGTGTTTTGCCTCGGATGCCCTTGCCCAACGCCCGGAAAAATTCCTGGTCAGGCGTGATCATCCTGAAGGCATTATGTTTTTCATTGAACCTCAGTCTTGCAGAACCGACGAAGGAGTTCAGGCTGTTTCAGATTTTACACTAGACCACCGGGATAGTGCAGCAGGAGTTTTTACCATTGCCTTTACCTTGCCGTCAAGAGAGCCACTCCGCTCCGTGGACAGCGCGCGATTGTACAACAACGCAAATCCAGCAGCCTTTACGGGATTATGGGAGCGCTATTATGTAGAACCCAAGGGTAAAAAGTGGACCAACCGCTACGCCATTAGGTTCACCCCCGAAGAGGGGTTGGGATGGCTTACGGGCGAAGGGGCGCCAACTTTTGTGGTGTACTCCGGGGGCCGGGTAACCGGGTTTCGGTTTGGCGTGAAGGAGACTGAAATCCTGCGCACCCTGGGTTTAATGATGGCCATAGAAACCGAACCCGATCGCCCGCGCTGACTCCCGTTCCCTAAGCAGTGGCGATTCCCGCAAACGTATTCCGGATCTGTTCCGTCACCGTTTCCGGCCGGAAACGCGCAACGGACTGCTCCACAGCCGCCAAACGGGCGTTTAATGATTCGCCCTCAATCCATTGTTGCAACTGCCGGGCCAGATCAGCGGTGCCGGAATAGCGCCCCGCCATCCTGGCCACATCCGGATCAAGGCTATAGTGTTGGGGAAGCAGCGCCGGTTTTCCATAACGGATCATATCGTAAATGTTTCCGCTGATTTTAGTCCGGCCGTAGTTTTCGGTAAATACGGTATAGCGTGTTTTTTCCAGCACCGGAATGATCAGGAAATCGGTTTGGCGCAACACCCGTTCAAACTCCTGCTGCGGCACAAAGGCATCGTAGGTGGCGACCCTAAAACCCGGCCGAATAAGTCTTTTGAACTTTCGCTGCAGGGCGTGGCCATATGATCCACGGGGAGTTCCCAATAGCGTTAGCGAACAGGACCGGCTCAACTCCGGCAGCACCAGACCAAAGGCATCCAGCACAGCCTGGTAATCGCGTCTGCGCTGATCCAGGCCGCCGATGACCGTGATGTTTCGCTCGCCGGGAACCGGCTTTTTCTGATAGCCCGATTCATGCATCGTAAAGGGCAACGGGGAAATTGTTTTTCGTCCGGAAAGCCAGCCCAATTCCCTAACCGCCTGCTCGATCGCCGCATCGGGAAAACAGAGATAATCAACGCGGTCCACAAATTCTGCTCTCCGGCGCGGCTCGTTTTCGCCCAGCATTTTCCGAAAAAAATAGGATATGTCCTTGAAAAGAAAAAAAGGTGTGGGAATTAGTTGATACGGGGGTTTGGGTTGCAGGTAAGCGGCGGCGTTGTGGATGCGCAGCACGGTTGGCGGGCGAAGTTGGAGCGAAGAAAAAAACCGGAAATTAGAAGCAAGGGTATTGAATAAAACCACATCGCAGCGGTTGATTTCCTCCAGTTTGCGGCGAAAAAAAACAGCTACGGATTCTTTTTCAGGCTGGATTTCCCAGCGGATATATGGAAACCGTTCAGGCCCGCCGGCAGCGCGGGCAATTCCTGCCGTTGTCAGCACAATAGTTTCTATTCCGGTGTCCTGCAATCCTGCGCAGAGGTTGCGCAAAACTTCAGCGTGGTAATCCAGTTCAATGACAGCCAATTTCATTGCGTCTTGCCCTGTTGCCCGGCATGGCTGGAAAATTCAGCGGATAGTTGACCAAAGGCAGTGCAGGCGCCACAAAGAAACGGAACAAGGTTATGAAGTTAGACTAAACCGCAGCGCTCGTTTTGCGGTTTGTGCAGTCCTGAAAATGTCTATCTCGCCCAGGCCGCCTGAACGATCCGACCCCGGTACGCCTCGTAACGCTCCAATTCCCGGTCAATCCAACGGTCCCATTCCCGTTGTCCGGCGGTGTTGGTAGAGTGTCCTGAAACCCGGTCATAGGTGGCCTGCGCTTCGCGGTACTCCTCAAAAGTCTCCTGATATATTATCGTGATTTGTTCGTTCAGCCGGCTCCGGTCAAAGGCCGTGCGAGCCAGTCGCTGCCGCATTTTGCGCGCATAAATTTCCCCGATATCAAAATGGCCCTGCTCGTGGTGCAACAGCAGGCGGCTTGCATCCGGCCTATCCACCCACGAATCTGTTGGGCTGAAGTAAGCGTTCACATCAAAGCGAAGCATTCCGTTGCGGGAAAGGGCAGGATCGCAAATCAGACCGCAGGAACTCAGCGCGTCAACACCTTGCTCGGGCTCGGGGGGGCCGTGAAAGTCGCTCCACTCCAGTGGGTCATCTTCCCGCCAGATCAACCGGATTTCTTCCAATACCGGAGAACGCGTGGAACTCAGGGAGATACCACATAAAAACAGGAATAGGAGAGCCGTGGAAAGTGACCTGCGCATGGTAGACTACCTAACGCAAAGGCCGGGCCAAAAGTTATATCGGAAGCAGAAGAAAACGCCAACTTAAATGCGGGTCTGGTCAGCTTTTCACACTGGGTCTTCCAAACAACATTTTCAGTTTGTTGCGAAACCCCGCAGACCGCTGCATATCCCGATAAATATCTATCCATTCGTGAAAAACCAGGAAAACCGGATTAAACGAATTGACGGGTTGGGTAATTCCGTAAATCGGCTGTTCCTCTTCCTTTTGGAACGTGCCAAACATGCGGTCCCAAATGATCAGGGTAGAGCCATAGTTCTTATCAATATAGCACTCGTTGATGGCGTGGTGAACGCGGTGGTGCGAGGGCGTGGTAAAAATGTACTCGATCGGGGCTGGCAGTTTTTTGATAAACTCGGTATGAATCCAAAATTGATAAAGCGTTTCGATCTGTGTGCAGATGAAAAAGATCACCGGATCAAAACCAACCATTACCGCGGGCAGAAAGAAAATCAATTTGATATGCTGGGTCCAGGAAAGCCTGAACGACACCGAAAAGTTGTACTGTTCAGAAGAGTGGTGGGTAACGTGGGTGGCCCACCAGAACCGCTGTTCGTGTGCGATCCGGTGTGCCCAGTAACGCGAGAAATCAATCGCGATTAGGCAACTTACCCAGGTAATCCAGGAACCCGCTTCGCCAAATCTGGGTAGCCAGTCTTTCCAGGGCAATATGTTGTACAACACCAAAAGGACCGAGTACAAGCCCACTTTGACCACCGCAGTAACCAGCAGGTTGCCGACGCCGATGCCGAGTGAGGCGAAGAAATCCTTACCCGTGTATTTCTGCTTGTTTTGGACCTCTCCGATAATGACTTCAAGGAGCACAAAAAACAACATCACCGGTGTTGCGTAATGAATCACCGCAGGAATTTGCGCAAACAGCTCGGTGGGGGTTAAATCCTGGGAGGAAAGTAAAAGCACGATGGTTGGAGTTTGGGTGTGGTCGTCAAGAGCGAGTTAAATATAATGCGAACAGTTGTTGAACGGCAATTGGGTAAAACCGCTTAATCCCGAAAAATTAACGTCAACGATTATCAGGATTTACATCAACAACCGGTTTGTGGTCTGTATTGGCAACTGCCCAAAGGGTGTGAAAAATCAAACGGGCGCGTTCCTGCATGATATCAAATCGCATCGTTTCAACCTTATCGGTTATTTTGTGGTAGTCGGCATGGGACCCGTTGAAGTAGAAAATGATCGGAATGCCGTTTTTAGCAAAGTTGTAATGGTCTGAACGGTAGTAATAACGGTTGGGGTCATCGGTGTTATTGTACTGGTAGTCCAGCGCTATTCCGGAGTAGGTTGCGGCAGCCTTTTCGTTTAACGCATGTAATTCCGTGCTGAGAAAATTGGAACCAATCACGTAGATGTAGTTTGGCTGTTCAGCGTGCGCATCGTCAACCCGGCCAACCATGTCAATGTTCAGGTTGGTGACAATTTTTTCCATGGGAATAACCGGATACTCCGTGTAGAATTCAGATCCGAGCAACCCTTTTTCTTCTCCGGAAACCGTCATGAACAGAATACTGCGCCGCGGCCGGAAACCATTTGCCGCCGCCGTGGTCATGGCCTCGGCAATTTCCAGCACCGTAGAGGTCCCGGATGCGTTGTCATCGGCTCCGTAAAAAATGCCGTCCTCATTGCGTCCGAGGTGGTCATAATGGGCCGTGACCAGCACGTACTCGTCCGCGCGGTCGGTGCCGGGCAGCAGCCCAAGAACGTTGTCAGAACTTATGGTGCTAAGCGACTTTTCAATCTTTATCGTCAGGGGAGCGACAATTTCCCGGGATGCCGGTTTAAAACTCTTGTTGATTTTGGCGATGCTCTTGTCGAATAGTTTGCCTTGCTTTCCAAACAGGCTTGTGGCCATTTCCATGGTCAAGTACAAGCTGTTGGAAAAGGGGCTGCCTTCGCTTTCGGATGCCAGTTCCATCTCCGGTGTACTCATGTAACTGACAAAAGACCGCTGTTCAAGCTGGCCCCGGGTCATCGGACTGGCCACCAAAACGGCGCGAACACCGTGCACCGTTGCCGTCTCCAGTTTTTTGCGCCAGTCCAGCGACCACTGGCTGCGTTGGGTGGTTCCCGTGAGCCAGTAATTGCCATCCTCCTGGAGCGGTTCACCGGTCATGATCAACACTACTTTGTCGGCAACATCCATTCCTTCATAATCACTGTAGGCGGAGTCTTCGATGCCATAGCCGAGAAAAACAAATCCTTCGGCTTCCTGATAAAAAGCGTCGTTTATCCCCGGCCAGCCATAAAAATCTTTCAGAAAGCCAAACCGGACTCCGCCGGATTCCACAAAAACTTCACCCCAGCTTGCCTGTTTCAGGTCGAAGGATTGCCGGTAACTTTTAAGATCACCTGCGGTCTTCAGGCCCATTCCCCGGAATTTTGCCTCCAGGTAATCGGCTGCTTTCTGCTGCCCGGCTTTTCCGGTTTCACGACCCTC
>JANNSM010000033.1:0-2815 GCA_031402635.1 Bacteroidota bacterium
CCCGTCGCCAAAATCCCATAAATAGGTATATGGCGGCGTTCCGGTAATGGCCGCAGAAAAAGTGGTTGTCAGCGGGGGATTGCAGGCCGAATAATCCGTTGCGCTAAGGACAATATCCGGAGGTGCAAAAATTTCGATGGAGTCCTCGTAGAAAGCGCTGCATCCGTTGTCATCTTCGATCAGTAAAAGCACATCGTAAATTCCGGGTGCTGTAAACGTATAATTGATGGTGGAAGTGGTCGGCAGCAAAGGGCCACCCTCAATCACCCAAAACCGGCTAACCAGCAAACCGGATGTATAGGTAGTGTTATCCGTAAAGGAAATATTCAATGGCGGACAGCCTGAAAAAGCAGACGCAGAGTACAGGACATCCGGCGCATCGTAAACGGTAAGATAATCAACAATGATTCGGGTATCGCAACCGCCAGGGCCGCAAACCGTCAACTCCACATCATAACTCCCGGGAATATCAAATACGAAACTCGGATCGCTGAGCGGTGAAAAACCGACAACGGCTCCCAAATCATTATAGACAATCCAACTCCACGAAGTAATAGCCCCTGTGGACAGATCATTGAGATTAACCACAAGCTGTTCACACCCTGAGGTGGAATCAGCCGTGAAATCAGCGCTCTGGGCGTTGGAAAAAGAAGCAGAACTTATTACCAGAAATACCAATACTAAAAATCTGGCCGGGAAGCTCCACTCACTCTTCTTCAGGCAGGCAAAAAGCCAAACGTGCATTCGGGTATAAAGAATTCGTTACGTGTCAGTTAAGCCCCCCTTTCCTCTGTTACAAGGTAGGGAGAACCTCGTGAATTCTGAAACAAGTTCTCCCCATTTTTCGGTACTTCTGCTCCCGTGTTCACAATTCGCTAATTTCAACACCGATGAATCAAGGCTTATGCACATTAAGCATGATACCAATTCGCAGGGAACCTTCCCATAAAAGCGAAATGGTTACCCAATTATTGTTCGGCGAAGGCTGGGAATTAATCCGTGAGGAAGGCGAATGGCTGTTGATCAGCGCAAATGCGGACGGATACGAAGGTTGGCTGGATCGGAAACAGGCCAGAATGACAAAGCTCCTGATGCAGGGCAATTCCGTTTCCTATACCCTTGATCTCGTTCAATCCGCCACGAGCAAGGACCGTCACGTACTCCTGGTGCTCGGCAGTACTCTGCCGGCCTATGACGGCATGAACTTCAAGGTGTTAGGCGAAAAGTTTGTTTTTAACGGGCAGGCGGCGGAAGCCGGTACAGCACCAAACCCACAAGCCCTCGCCGTAAAAATTGCCCATAAATTTCTCGGGGTACCCTACCTCTGGGGCGGTCGAAGCCCTTTTGGCATTGACTGCTCGGGGTTGGTCCAGGTGGTCTGTCGCGTTGCCGGTATTGCCCTTCCCCGGGATGCGGCCGACCAGGCCCTGGTGGGCGAAACGATAGATTTTACTCATCATGCCAAAGAAGGCGACCTGGCTTTTTTTGCCAACGATGAAGGAAAAATTATCCATGTCGGGCTGATATCGAGTCCGGGACAAATTCTCCACGCCAGTGGCCGTGTGCGCATGGATGCCTTAGACCAACAGGGAATCTTTAACCGTGAAGAAAAAAAATACACACACAAGCTTCGGTTTATCAAACGATTAAACTGGCATGCTTAAGGTTTTACAGCAAGATCAGATCAGGATGGCTGACCGGGCCACCATTGCCAGAGAGCCTATTTCTTCAACGGATCTCATGGAACGCGCTTCGCGTATTTTCAGCGACTGGTTCCAGCAGCATTACCCTCCCAATAAACTCGTTCTGGTGGTTGCCGGAACCGGTAACAATGGGGGCGACGGTCTGGCGGTTGCCCGGCACCTGTATCACGCCGGCTATACCGTGGTGGTCAATATCATCAAGCTCAGCGAACCCGGGAGCGATGATTTCCTGATTAACCTTGAACGGTTAGATAGGCTGAGGATCGCAAAGACCGAAGTAATTAATCCCGCTGATCTTTTT
Organism: Bacteroidota bacterium; assembly: GCA_031402635.1. Classification (GTDB taxonomy): domain Bacteria; phylum Bacteroidota; class Bacteroidia; order Chitinophagales; family BACL12; genus WGOA01. The sequence continues at coordinate 2,005 of JANNSM010000033.1, forward strand.
GAAGCAGACCGGGAAACGATCGTGGTCGACGCCATGCTGGGCTCTGGACTGAACCGTTCACTGGACGGACTTGCCGCCGCGGTTGTGGATAAATTAAACCAGTCCGGTGCGACCCTGGTTTCCATTGACGTTCCCAGTGGCCTGAACGCCGATGGTCCAACTACCGGTCCCTGCATCCGGGCAGCCAATTGTCTTAGCTTTGAAGTACCCAAAAAAGCCCTGCTCCTCCCCGATTCACAGGAGTATTGCGGCACCTGGTCAGTTTTGCCAATCGGCTGGTTGCCCTCGGCATCAGGCGAATTGCCTTGCCGGGAATTTCTAGTTCAACACCAGGACCTGGCCGATGTCTTTCCCCACCGTTTGCGATTCAGTCATAAAAGTCAGTTCGGGCACGTGATGGTTGCCGGAGGATCAAATGGCATGCGTGGAGCTGCCTGGCTTTGCGCGTTGGCCGCCCTTCGCGCCGGAACCGGACTGTCGAGTTGCTGGCTGACGGGCTCCGGTCCTGATTACTGCCCCGGGGCGCCGGAAATCATGCACCCTGAACACCCTGAATTGCTGTTGTCCGGCGCTATAGTCGCTGCAGGTCCCGGCATGGGAAAAAGTGAAAAAGCGAGGATTCAGTTGGGCCGGATTTTGGAGGAAGCAACCCTTCCCCCGGTGCTGGATGCCGATGCGATTAATCTGCTTGCGGACGACCCTTCGATGTTGAAGCTGGTGCCGCCAGGCTCCGTTCTCACGCCGCATCCCGGTGAATTCCGTCGGCTTTTCGGAGAAAGTGCAAACGGTTTTGAACGGCTGGAAAAGCTGA
>JANNSM010000034.1:0-10891 GCA_031402635.1 Bacteroidota bacterium
GCACGTCGAGCATGGAACTGCGGGTGAGCTGAACAATCACCGCAATCGGACGCAGCCCCAGCACAACGGCAGGCAGAATCAGGTTTTTAAGCATCAGCGTCTCTTTCCCGGTAATTTGGTCAGCCACGAACAAATCCCCGGTGAGGTTCAGCCCGGTCAGGTCAACGAGCAGATACGCAAAGACCAGTTGAAAAACCACCGCGCTGAAATACGAGGGAAAGGAGATCCCCAGCACCGAAAGAGCAACACTGGCCTGATCGAGCGGCGTGTTGTGGTTAACAGCTGCCAGCACACCCAGCAAAATACCCACAACGGTTGCCAGCAACATCGCCGATACCGCCAGGACAATGGTGTTTGGGATGCGTTCAAGCAATAATTCGGTGACATCCCTCCGGGTTTGGAAGGACCGCCGGAGGTAGGGCCGCTTGAACACCAGGGTCTGGTCGCCGAAGGTCAGCAGCGGGCTGAAATGGTATTTTTCGGCGTCCAGGTAATTGCGGGCTCCGGCGTCTTTGGCATTGTGCAGCGAAACCGGGGAAATGTCGTTCAGATAGAGTTGGAACTGACGGTGGATCGGCAGATCCAGGTTGAATTCCTTTCGCACATTCTCAATCGTGGCAAGGTCAGCTCGCTGTCCAAGGGTCATCCTTGCAGGGTCAACACCGGCCAGGCTAAACAGGAAGAATACCAGGAGAACGACCCCCAGAAGAACCAGAAAGCCATAGCCAATGCGCCGTAGGATGTAGGGAATCAAAACAGCTTTTTGGGAATTTTGGTTTGTAAAGGCAGCACCGGAGTTCGTCAGGATTACCCTTAACGGGCAAGAATCGCCGCGGGATCCGGGAGCTCACCGGACGCCCAACGGGAAACAACCCGGCCATTAACCAATGCCAGCACACTGATATTGGCTTGGTCAATAGCACTGAGGTAATCCGGATCGCTAAAGTAATAGTCGAAATCCAGCCCGCTCGCATTGCGCATCGGCAAGAGGTCTGCTTCATCGGAACCGCTGATCACGGCATAGGGAAGATTTCGCGCCGCCATTCCCGAAAGTACGGGCTGCAATTCTTTCCAGGTCTCCTGATTGACGGCAAAAATGTCCCGCACGATTACCCAAACCAGCGTATCTTTTTGAATGACCTGGCTGGTGATATCATCTCCGTTGGGATTAAACAGCGTAAAACCCGCCAGATCGCCGGCCTCGTCTTCAAGCAAATCAGCAACCTTCTGCCCCGGGCTGAAATTGGCCGGAATCAGATCCGCCAAAGCAACCGCCTCGCGCTCCGGAAAGTATTCGGCTTTGATAACCTCATAATCCGGAACATCCCGCCAGGCATATTTGGCCAGAATCGTGCCTTTTCTGAGCAACACAATACCCGGATCGGAACGAATAAAGGTTTTGAGCGCCTTGAGGTCAACGGCATAAAACGGGTAAGCGGCCTGAACATCGTGCCGGAATGCTTCGATTTCCTCACGACCCGAACCTGCCAGACCGAGGACATGAACGCCATCTGCTTCAGCAGCCTGCTGCAACGTATTCAGGTCCTTCCAAGCCTGACTATTGGTGTGTTTAAGTTCGGGGCTGATGAAAAAGAAATAAATGTCTTCCATGCCCAGAATAAAACTGGTCCTGTCACGCCCGAGCTCGTCGTTGAGCACAAAATCGTGGATGGGTGGCTCATCTCCTTTTTGAATCAGGCGCTCCGTTCTATCCTGATATTCCCAGGCGTCGAGATCTTCCGGGAGGTCGTTGATAAATTCGCGGATTTCACCGGTAGCCTTGTTTTTGTAAACCCAGGTAAGCTCTACAATTTCCGGTTTGGCATCTGTGGGCAGTTCCATGGCCTCCGCAATGTTGACGCCGACTTTATAGGATCGGAAATCAATGAAGGGGAAATGGTAGAGGGCATGCAGCCCAACCCAGGCGCTGAATCCGGTCACAAGCAGAAATAAGCCCCATCGCAGGGGTGGTTTCAGAATGGGTTTGATGGCTTTGGGCCAGAAAAGGACATCCACGAAAATGATCAGGATAAAAAAGAGCAACACCAGGTCTTTCTGGAATGACTGGGTGGGTGTCAGGGGAATAGCGTCGCCAAAACATCCGCAATCCGTGACGGCTCCCGTGACCGCGGAATAGCCGGTCAGCCAGGTAAAGAAAATGATCATCAGCAGCAGTGACCACGCCACCAGGCGTCGCTGCAAGCCCATCAACAGGGCAATGCCCAGGGCCACTTCGGCCACACAAATCACCCAGGCAAGCCAAACAGTAGACTGCAATATCCAGGGGGCACTGAAAAATGGAAGGGCTTCGGCAAAAACCAGAAAATAGTCTTCCAGCTTGACCCCAAACCCCACCGGGTCATTAGCCTTGATCAGTCCGGAAAAGATAAACAGGGCGCCGACCAGGATTCGGCTGATCTGGACAAGAATTCGCATAAGACGTTTACGTTGGTTCAGGAGATTTTAAAGGAAAAGTAGGAGTTGATGACCAATCCTGGCCGGGTATTTCGCCGCCTTTTATCAGCGCAAACAGTGCGTAGTTGGCCATATCCCGGTAATGGGATTCAATCCCCTCCGAAGCGTATGTTTTGCCATTGTTGGCTTCGATTTGTTTAACCCGAAGCAACTTGACCAGGATCATGTCGGTAAACGAGGAAATACGCATGTCCCGCCAGGCTTCACCGTAATCATGATTCTTGGCCTCCATGATCGCCTGGATTTGCGCGCGCTCCAAATCGTAAAGCTGCAGTGCTTCTTCTTCTTCCAGATCGCGCTCGTCATCCCAGCCCCGCTTTAACTGAATTCCCGCAATCACCGCGTAGTTGACAATGGCCCGGAACTCGTCTTCTACGCCTTCATCAACCAGCCGGACCGCACTTTGTTCAAGTGTTCTGATCCGCTGTGCTTTGATATAGAGCTGGTCAGTGAGGGAAGTCGGACGGAGTACCCGCCACGAACAACCGTAATCCCGCACCTTGCTCCGGAAGATTTCCCGGCACTGGTCAAAGGCGCGGGCGTATTGCTGATCGGTCTCCAAGCGTCTTGCTTTGTTTATTTTAGCGGCAAAGGTGAACAAGGCAGGCGAAAGTGACCGGATTTGTGTCAATTTACGTCAGCAGGAAAACCGTTTGGAAGTCACCGGCTGACCAATCGTCCAACCCGGACCCAGCTTAACCTACCGCCAAACGCAGATTCCGCAGCATTGGCCAAATGACCCGTAAAAATAACCTCTTTTTCCCCAAACGGACCCTGAACATCCGCGGGCAGTTGCACGTCCTGGACCGCCCGCTCATCATGGGTATCCTCAACGTCAGCCCGGACTCCTTTTACCGGCCGGGCAATTCACAAACGACCGGCACCGATCCGGTATCGGCTGTGGACCGGGCCGGTCGTTTGCTGCAAGAAGGTTCCGACTGGCTTGATATCGGAGGTATGTCAACCCGACCGGGCGCGGTGTTGATTTCCGCAGCAGAAGATACCGACCGCGTAGTCCCGGCGATTGAAGCCATTTCCACCGCTTTTCCGGGGGTAGTGATCTCGGTAGATACTGTTCATTCAGCCACCGCAGAAGCGGCCATCAGGGCCGGAGCGGGAATCATCAACGATGTTTCTGCCGGCAGGTTAAACCCCGCGCTCTGGAACACTGCGGCGGTAAACCGGGCACCTTATGTGCTCATGCACCACAAAGGGATTCCGGCGTCAAAAGTTTCCGAAGATGTGGCCAATATTGGCTTGGAGGTTTTCGATTTCTTTCAGGAATACCATTTACGGTGCCGGCAGGCGGGAATAAAAGACATCATTCTGGATCCCGGATTCGGCTTCGGGAAGTCCCTGAATGACAATTACCGGCTGTTGGCGTGTCTCGAGCGCCTGCAAGCCCTTGAAGCGCCGGTCATGGTTGGTGTCTCGCGCAAATCCATGATTAGCAAAGTGCTGAAGACCGATGCCGCTGCTGCCCTGAATGGAACAACCGTTGTGCATACCCTGGCTCTTTCGCAAGGAGCCACCATTCTGCGTGTCCATGACCCGAAAGAGGCCCGGGAAACCGTGGAATTGGTTAGCCGTTACCTGCAGGCAGAAGAACAAATAGCCGGTTAGTATCGGGATATCCGGGTGGAAATACCGGCGGAATTCAGGGTTGAGCCTGGGCATTCACGGTGTCCGCTGTACCCGGGTTGCCCTGACCGAGGATGGCGTTCAGCAACCCCTCGTCGTCACCGAGAAAGCGCAACTGCAATTCCATATTTTTTGCCATCGGGTGATCGGGATGAGCCTGGGCAAAAGCAGCGTATCGCTCCTGGGCCTGCGCGTAATCCTGCAGCATTTTCTCGCAGATAAATCCGGTGCGGTAATGGGAAACAGCTGCCAGCCGGTGTTCCGGGTGCTTTTGCCAGATTTCGTCATAGGACGCAATAGCTTCCTTGAATTTGCCGAGGGTTTCCAGTTGGATTCCAGCCTGAAAAGCGAAGCGGGAAGACATCGTGTCATCCGGCCAGGTTCGGATAAATTCCTGGTACTGATCAATCAGCGCCGTGGTGAGTTGCCGTTGCTCCTGACCGGGGATTTCCTGATCCCGGTCAAGAGCTGACAGTGCGGCTTCCTGTACAGCAATAGCTTTCAGGCTTTTTTCTTTGGAATCTGTGCAACTGCCCAAAAGGGTCAGCACGCCTAAAAGGATACCTACCGGAAAAATCTTCATGATCTTGATTTGGCGCGAAATTACGCCGGCAGGTCAGATCTTCATGCAGTCAGGCTCCAAACGTCCGGAGTCAGAATGCCCGAAGGGAAATCCCGGCAGTAAACGCGTTGAGCTCCGGGCCTTTATCATCGGCAAAGAAGTCGGACATCGCGTACTGGGCGTAGAGGTTGAACCAGCCATAGCCGATCCGAACGGTTGGCCCATAGCGGAATCCATTCAGGTTAAAATCATCCCGTTGCTTGGTCTTTAGCTTGTCCTCTGTTTTGGTCTTGGTCCTCGAGGCAATTCGAACGCCACCGGACATACCTGCCGAAAAACGGAAACTGTGGGACTTGCGTTCCGGGTTGGTTTCCAGATTAAGCATCAGCGGTATGGTCAGGTAGGTCATAGACATTTTGCTCTTGCGCAACGGATCATCACTGAGCGCAAAACTGAATTCATCAGCCCTCGGTTCAATAATGACGTCGTTTTGGAAAGCGTAATTGTACCAGGAGAAAGTCAGTGCGTATTCCAGGTTGAACTTTTGCTTTACAAGACTCACCTTCTGGCGGAAAAGATGCATATCCAGGTTCCAGCTCCGGCCAAAATTCAGGTCGTCAAAGGGCGCGGCTTCGGTGCCGATCTTGAAGTCACCGTTGCGAGTCAGTGCGTTGATGCCCAAGTCCATCATGGCCCATTCCGTGACCACAATGTCGGGTTTTTCTTCGGCGACACCGTTGGTATCTTCCTGATCCTCGTCTTCGTTATCCTCGGTGATACGAATGCTGATATTGCCGATTTTTATAGCCGTCGAGTCGGAGCTAATCGGTTCAATATTTTGTGCAAAAACCGAATTCATCAGTCCGCAGGAGCAGGCGATCAGGCAAAGCGAAATCATGGTCTTCATGATGTGGATTTTGGTGTTTTTCGATGGTAAATTTTGAATGAGCCGAGCGAGAACTGGAAGACACGCGTTTCTTCCTGATCCCTGTTTCGGTTGCCGAGCAACGCCGTTTCACCGGACATGTATCCGGCAAGGGAGTTGGCGGCAGATTGCGAGCGTGAAAGGACCTGCCCGATATCTACCGGGAGGCGATCGTTGATAGCATCGAGGATAGGTTTGTCAGAGGCCCAGGAGGGATTTTGAAGCCCGCTTTGTTCCGGGATCTGTTTGATGCCGGCCAGGGCAAGCTGGTCGGCTTTCTCAGGCTCTGAAACCGGCGCTGCCGCTTTGTACCCAATGGGAAGGACACGCTCAACAGATGGGTGTTCGGGATCCGTCAGGGCAAGCGATCCAGCGGGCGTCATGCGGGATCCGCGGATGTGGTCTTCCATGGGGGCCGGTGCGGGGTTCGGGAGATGGGCACGTCCGGGGTTGGGGAGATGGGCACGTCCGGGGTTGGGGATGGTTGTGGCAACAGGTGCTAAAACCTCTGCTTCTCTCTGGGCTTCTCTCTCGGCTTCTCTCTCGGCTTCTCTTGATTCCGGAGCAGCTTGCGGGATCGCAGCCGGCGATTCTGATGGAGCTGGTGGAAGGGAAAAGTCCGAGGGATTTACCGGAATTCCCGGAGACGCAGACTGCTCGGAAGACTGCTCCCGGAGGCGTTGAAGTTGCTGCTGTCTTGCTTGCCTGCCATGGGTTTCTGTGGAAGGGCGAAGGAGCGGCAAGCAAAGGGCAAACAATAACACTGCAGCGGCGACGGCGCCCAGGGTGTACACCCAGCCTGACGGTAAGATAGTCCGGCGCTTTTTAAGTGTTTCCTTTTGTTGAAAAACTACAGTCATGTCTGGTTTGAGCAGCGTTTGCTGCCAAACCGCCAGCTCTCTGGCCAGATCGGGGTAAACGGCGATAAATTGATGCACCTGGCTGATCTGACCTGCCGACAAACTGCCTTCGATATAATCGAGGAACCAGCTCTCGTAGTTATCCCTGTTGATGTCCATGATCAAATTAGGTTGTGCACGTTACCGATGCGGACTTGCAGCGCTTTGCGAGCCCGGAAGATGTAGACTTTGACCTGGGCTTCGGTCAGGCCGGTGACTTCGCCGATTTCCCGGTAATCGTAGCCTTCGTAATCCCGGAGCAACACCACCGTTTTTTGGATTTCGGGCAGTTTAGCCAACGCGCGTTCCAGGATCTCCGAAGCTCCGGTATAGGTTGTTTGGGTAAAGCGACCATCCTCCGCCATTTCGTCAACCAGAGTCATTCGCTTCTGTTTTCTGATATGATCAATCATGTCGTTGTAAGCCACCCGAAATAAATAGGGACGAACTTTTTCCGGCTGAACTTCCTCTCGTTTTCGCCAGAGCACTTCAAAAGCATTTTGAACCACATCTCGCGCATCTTCGGGATGTCGGAGCTGAGCGACGATAAACCGGTAAACCGGATCGGCATGTTCATCAACGCAGCGGTTGTACTCTTGTACAGTCATGCTTTTGCTTCGCTGTCCTGATTGCTTCTTTCTTCTCCGGTTGCTCCGCTTATTGCTCGGGCCAATTTATTGCGGCCATTATCCGGGTGAATTCGGAGTACAAGCGGACAAGCCAGGTAAAAAGTTACAGGCATTTCAACAATTCATGATAAAGATCTGGCAGCAAGGCAATTTCACATTCTCTGCGAAAGAACTATATTCGATTCCATGCCCGATTTACCCGGCCTGGTACTCCTCTCCTTCCTGCTTTCCGCCCTTTTGTATGGTGTTCTACGCCTTCTCTTTCCGGGCTCGAAGCGTCTGAAACGATCAACAGAGGACTTCGCCGCATTGCACCGACGGTTTCGCTTTTCGGGTTTTCGGCAATTCGCGGTCATGGCAGCGATTACGCTGGCCGGCAGCCTGCTCGCTTATGGCGTTTATCAGGGAGCTGCCTGGCTGTTGCATTCCGGGAGTCTTTCCCGCAGCCTTTACCTGATTCGTGCTGACCGCTTTGCCCGTTTGGTTGTATCTCTGCTCGGTGGTGCGGCGATTGGACTGGCGGCAAGCCCTTTGGTCTTTAAAAAAATGCTCGGAGCCGACTACGAAGCCTACGTAGATTACCAAAACCATCTGACAGGGCTTGATAATGAGCGCACAGCCAATGGATTAGCTATTTTATTAGGACTTGCTTATGTGGTGATTTCTGCACTTTTTCTGGACTGGTACTCTGCTTTTAGTCCTGCGGGAATCCGGCAGGCACCGCTTTTTTCAGCGCAGATTCGGGAACATGCCTATACCGATATTGCCCGGCTCGAAATGCGTGATTCTTTTGTTCGTCCCGATGGAAAACACTGTGTCCACCAGCATTTTATTGTCTATTTCAAAGATGGCCAGCAATGGAACAGCCGCAACAGCGGCTATGAAACCCTTGACCGGAATCAGGAATTGTTCCTCTTTCTGAAAGAAAAGGCCGGATTGCAGGTGCCCTGAAACCGATGGATGCCCAAAATTCAGGGTAAAAATCTGTGTTCATTACAGGATGTCAGGAGTCTGCAAAACATGTTAAAATTGATCGTAATTAGTTGTAATTCAACAATTTAACGCCATATGAGCACGTAACCTTGCGACTGAAAATCCCGTTTATAATCGGGTAACCGGTTATTCAGTGGCTACAAAGACTACAACTCATATCGTCAGGGAATCCAAGGGTGGAATTAACACGCATTCCAAAGTCAACAGGCTTGCCAAACTTTTGGAGCTCGTTGATCAATTGCACCGCACCCATCCCGAGAAAGCGCTGAAGCACACCCGGGAAGCGATGGTGCTTGCAGAACAATTGGGAGATAAGCACAGCAGGTTTGAATTGTTGCTTCGGATAGGCCGGATAGAAGCACGGAAAGGCCGGCTTGATAGCGCAGAGTTAAAACTTAATGAAGCACTTTCCCAACTTCCCGGGAGAAGGGCTGACAAAGACTCGCTTTGCCGAATCTTCCTGGCCATCGGAGCCGTTTATTATCTGCAGCAGAAAAATCAACTGGCTCTGCAGTTTTACAGCCAGGCCCTTGCCTGCAATGTGGACAAGTATAAAGTCAATTTGTACCTGAACATTGCCAATCTGTATTTCACCAACAGCAATTTTCAAAAGAGTTTGCATTACCAGCGCAAAGCCCTTCGACTTGCGCAAAATCAGAACGACCTGGACCACCAGATCTTCTGCCTGTCCAATATCGGTGCGATCCTGGTAAAAACGAATAAAAACGAAAAGGCTTTAAAGAGTTTTGAAGAAGCCCTTTCGATGATCAATGCGCACCGGGGCAATGACTATATGCGCTGCAGTTGCGAACTGAACCTCGGCGAAGTGCATTCCAGACTCGAACACTACGGCGAAGCGGAGGACCACTACAAGGAAGCTATCCGGATCGCCCGGCAAAATCAATTCCACCAGGAACTGGCTAAAGCCTACCAGTACATCGGCCAGTTGAAAGCGGCTCAGCGCGATGACCGCAGTTTTCTATATCACCTTTACAGGAGCCGTAAACTGGCCAGAGAATACCATTTTGAATCCACACTGATCGAGGTCCTGCGGCTTTTACAGCAGCATTTTGAAAAGGGGATGAACTTCAAACTGGCCTATGGATTTCTCAAAGAAATGGCTGAAGTCCAGGCGGGTATGGAGCACAACAAGCAGCAAAAAGAACTGAGTCAGCTCCTGGAAGCCAAAGACAACGAAATTTCAATCCTGGAAAGACAACGGGACCAGATTGAAGAACAGCGGCACAAACTGGAACAGTACAACCGCGAATTAGAACAGAGCAACCGGGATCTGGAACAGTATGCCTATGTGGTTGCCCACGACCTAAAAGAGCCGCTACGAAACATCTCCAGCTTTACTTCGCTCATTGAACAGCGATACGTTAGCCAACTGGACGACACGGCAAGGGAGTACATGAGTTTTGTGGTAAAAAATACGGGCAGAATGAATACCCTGCTCACCGAACTGCTGCGCTATACAACGCTTAAAAGGGTTAACAAAACAGCGGCAGAAGAAACGAGTGTCGAAGAGGTTGTTCAACAGGTTGTAGCCGATCTGGATGACCGCATCAGACTTTCCGGGGCCGTACTTTACCTGGGCGAGATGCCCGAAATCAAGGTGCCCTACGATCACCTTTACCAACTGTTTTTCAATCTGGTTGACAACGCGCTGCAATTCAATGAGTGCGAAAAGCCGGAAATCCATATCCACGCCGAGCGCCTGGAAACTCACTATCAATTCAGCGTCCGGGACAACGGGATCGGTATAGCCAAAGATTATCAGGATAAAATTTTCAAACTCTTTCAACGGCTTGACCGGGACCGGTACAACGGGACGGGGATAGGCCTTGCGCTGTGCCGTAAAATCGTTCAGTTATACCATGGCGATATCTGGTTGAACAGCGAGTTGGGGAAGGGCAGCACCTTCCTGTTTACCCTGAAACACTGAGCAATAATCCGGCCGATGATGTCCGGATCCCGTTCCCGATTTCCCGGCTAAGCATCCTTGCCAGCCTCCTCAAAAGCGGCAATCCACGACGTCAATCCCGCTTCAATTTGATCTGCCGTGTTTCGGTAAGCCTGCAGCGTTTCTTCCTCTACGCCCTTTTCGGCAACCGCCGCAGGATCAGGAATAGTCATGTGGAAAAGGGTCCAGTCTGGGGCTTCACGGCTCAGCATTTCCGCAGCCTTTTGAGAAAGCACCAGCACAGCATCAAACGACCTGCCAGCGAATATTTTCCAGGAACGTCCCGGCCGGCTCTTTAGCATTATTCCGCGTTCTAACATGACCCGTTCTGCATAGCCATTGGAACGATCGGGCTGAACCCCGGCATCCTCGACGATCCAGGCAGGCCGCATCTGTTTTAGTATGGCTGCCGTCATCGGGCTCCGGCAGGTATTGCCATTACATATGACCAGGATTGAACGCTTCCGGTTGTCCGGTTCCATCCGGCAAATTAAGAATTCATCCGAACTCCACGCCGACCCCGGCAGGGTAGCTTGCCCTTGCTGCAGGAGGTTGCTGAAGGTCATACCTTTGTATTCCGCTGTTTATCAGTGAACGCAATGGTGAAAAAGCGATTGAAAGTCCATTGCGAAACTCTTTCGAATAACGTTTGTCATGCACATCCGACCCCGCAGAAACCGCCAGAATGAAAACATTCGCCGCATGGTCCGCGAGACCCGCCTGCACACCGATCAGCTCGTACAGCCGCTGTTTCTTGTGGATGGCCGTGACATTCAGCAGCCGATAGACTCCATGCCCGGG
>JANNSM010000035.1:0-2264 GCA_031402635.1 Bacteroidota bacterium
CAGCAAGGAATCATTGATGAAGAAGATGCTGAAGGCAGCCACGGCAACGGCTGATTTTTATATCGACAATACAGCAACGGACGGCATACCGTATTGGGATACCGGTGCTCCGGGTTTGGCACACATGGGTGACTATCTGAATAGAACCTCTGAGCCCTACAACGATTATGAACCAGTTGATAGTTCGGCGGCAGCGATAACAGCCCAGGGATTGGTACGTCTTGGAAATTTCCTGAAGAAGAAGGATGACAAGCGCTCGGATCTCTACATCCAGGCAGGATTGACGGTAGCCAAAACCTTGTTTTCGGATGCCTATCTTTCACTGAACGAAAAGCACGAAGGGCTGATACTTCATTCCGTTTACCACCGGCCGAATGGATGGGATAATATCCCTAAGGGAAAGAAGATTCCGTGTGATGAATCCAGTATGTGGGGCGACTATCATGCCCGTGAACTGGCGCTATACCTTATCAAATTGTTACGTGAGGAGCCTTATTATACGTTCTTTAATGGACTCGCGAATTAGTCGATCGCTCACAAAGGTCCGGCACGGAGAAAACCTGATTTTATTTCACTTTATAATCCTGTAACTTAACAACCTACCCGATTTACATGTCTACCAAACACAAGCCTAAATATAAGCGGATTGCTCAGCTGAAAAACGCACATGATTTTCGCGAATACCTGAAGTCGATCAATACGGAAATGCCTTTTGATGATACGCTTGCACCAGTAGGTCAATCACCGGTGGCCAGGGAATTCAAACTGGATTCCGGAAGAACGGTAGGCAATCGCTTTTGTATCCTGCCGATGGAAGGATGGGATGGTACGACGGATGGAAGGCCCAGTGAGTATACGAAACGTCGATGGAAAAACTTTGCTATTAGTGGCGCGAAACTATTGTGGGGTTGTGAGGCGGTTGCCGTCAGGCACGACGGGAGAGCAAACCCCAATCAACTGCTGATGACGGAGGCTACCAGTGATGAATACAAGAAGCTTTTTGATTCACTCAACCGCGATCACCGGGAAAAATTTGGCAACACAGATGATCTGTTGATCGGTCTTCAGCTTACCCATTCGGGCCGGTTCTGTAAGCCGAATGACAAGAAGAAGATGGAGCCACAAATCCTTTATGAACATCCGCTGCTCAACCCAAAATTTGGATTGGCTAAGGATTACCCGATCATGAAGGACGATTATATCGACAGGCTCATCGATGATTTTGTTCATGCTTCCGTGCTGGCCAAACAAGCAGGCTATCACTTTGTTGATATTAAACACTGCCACGGCTACCTGGGACATGAGTTTTTAAGCGCCAGGTCCAGAGCAGGAAAGTATGGCGGAAGTTTTGAAAACCGTACGCGTTTTCTGGCATCCATTGTGGAAGGTATACGGGCTGAAGCTCCCGGATTAGAAATCGGTGTGAGGCTTAGCGCATTCGACTGGGTTCCCTTTAAGCCTGGCGAAGATCATATGGGGATTCCGGAGAAAGTGAATGGAGCATCATACAATTATGCTTTTGGCAGCGATCCCACGGGGCTGGCCAATGATCTTTCGGAGACATTTCAATTCCTGGAGTTGCTTCGTTCTTTACGGATCCAGTTAGTGTGTATAACTGCGGGAAGCCCCTATTACAATCCGCATATTCAGCGGCCTGCTCTTTTTCCGCCGTCCGATGGGTATCAGCCGCCGGAAGATCCTTTAGTTGGAGTAGCCCGGCAGTTGTACGCCACGGCTGAAATCAAGAAAGCGTTTCCGGGCCTGGCGATTACGGGTTCTGCCTACTCGTACCTGCAGGAGTGGCTGCCAAACGTCGGACAAAATGTGTTGAACAATAACATGGCCGATTTTATTGGCCTGGGTCGTATGGTATTGTCGTATCCGGAGATGCCGGATGATATGCTGAAAGGGCAATCCTTAAAACGCGACAAACTTTGCCGCACGTTTTCGGATTGTACTACAGCTCCACGCAACGCGATGATCTCGGGATGTTTCCCGCTTGACCCTTTTTACAAGGCTTTGCCCGAAGCGGCGCATTTGAAAGAAATTAAACTAGCGGAATAGAAATGCAAAAATCAGCACTGATCACGGGAGGAAGCAGAGGAATCGGATATGGTATAGCGGTAGCGTTAGCCCAGCAGGGTTATAACCTGGCGATTAATGGTGTTCGCGACGAGCATCATGTGCAAGACCAGTTAAACATTCTGAAGAATCACAATATTGATGTGATTTACTGCCAGGGCAGCATCGGTGAGCGTGATGAC
>JANNSM010000036.1:0-4198 GCA_031402635.1 Bacteroidota bacterium
TACCCTTGCCCTTGGCCGCAACGCCGCGGTGGATTTCAATAAGCCGGTTGCCCTGTTTTCGCTGGAAATGTCATCCGTTCAACTGGTCAAGCGCCTTATTTCGATGGAAACGGAGCTGACGGGTGATAAAATCCGAAAAGGCAATCTCGCGGAGCACGAATGGATTCAGCTCACAAAAATGACCGGCCGGCTGGCTGATGCGCCCATCTATATTGACGACACGCCGGCCATCAACATCTTCGAGCTTCGGGCAAAGTGTCGCCGGCTCAAGCAAAAACACGATATCCAACTCATCGTCATTGACTACCTGCAATTGATGAGCGGGACAAGCAACGGCAAGCAGGGAAACCGCGAACAGGAAATTTCCAATATTTCCCGTTCCCTGAAATCCATCGCCAAGGAATTGCACGTCCCGGTCATCGCACTTTCCCAGTTAAGCAGGGCCGTGGAAACCCGCGGTGGTGTAAAAAGGCCACAGCTGTCTGACCTGCGCGAATCCGGAGCTATCGAACAGGACGCCGATCTGGTTATTTTTCTTTACCGTCCGGAGTACTACAACCTGACAATCGATGAAGACAATCAGCAACTTCCGCAGGGATATGCCGAAGTGATCATCGCCAAGCATCGCAACGGAGCGTTGGAAAATGTTCCCATCCGCTTTATTGACAAGTTTGCCAAATTCACGGAGCTGGACTCTTCAGAAAACCAGCGATACCGTCCCGGAAACTCCTCCGGATCATCCCGAAAACCGGCCGAGCAACCGCCCGGTGCGAGCGGTGGACGGTTCAGCCCGCTTACCGACCATTTCGATGATCCGGACTCGGGAGTCATTAAGCGCCCGTCTAAAATGGATGAGTTCGATGACGATTTCCCCGCCGAATCTATGGATACGCCCTTCTAAAGTCTGCGTTAGCCGGATAAGCGGTTACTGGCTGATTTGAATATCTCGGATTCATTTATCCGTTTGTCAAAAATCAGGCTTCATTATTTTGGAGCCAGACGGATAAGAACCAGGGCAATAATCAGGAATACCAGATTAGGAATATTTGTTCCAATAATTGGGTCAAGGCTTCCTTTGATGGAAAACGTACTGGAAATCTGAAGAAATACGATATAAAGTGCACTTAATCCAACACCTAAGGCGAGATGCAAACCCATGCCCCCGCGGATTTTCCGGGAAGCCACCGCAGCGCCGATCAGCGTAAGGATTACAATGGAAACGGCACTTGCCGTGCGGCGTTCTGATTCCACTTCGTACTCCTCAAGGTTTCCCGATCCCTGGGCTTTTTCGCGTTTCAGAAATGCCTGAATTTCCAGATAATCATAACTTTCCTTATACCACGCATCCACTTCAAAATCGTCGGGAGTCAGTGCCAGCAGGGTATCAAATTGTTTGCCCTGTGTAATGGATTCGCGCAGTCCGTCAATTTGCCAGGCCGTGTAATCCATTATGCGCCAGGATTTTTTCTCCGGAATCCAGAGGATTCGATTAGCGGTTAGTTTGTAAGCAAGTTCCCGGCCTTCTGCACTATTGCGGAAATGTTCCAAAGAAAAAGTTACCCCTTCGTTT
Source organism: Bacteroidota bacterium (assembly GCA_031402635.1). Lineage (GTDB taxonomy): Bacteria > Bacteroidota > Bacteroidia > Chitinophagales > BACL12 > WGOA01. Next base: position 1,571 of record JANNSM010000036.1, read on the forward strand.
TTCTGGTATTTAAACCGGTCAAGCGAAACAAACGTAGAGGCATCCAGCCTCATATGAATGTTATCGCCGTACCATTTTTTTCCTTTGAAATACGTGGATTCAAAATCGAGCCGCACTTTGTTGGCGTGCGGAACCAGCAGGTGATTAGCAAAAAGCATGACCACGGCAAGCAGGATGCCGGTAAACAAATAAGGTCTGAGAAAGCGACGGAAACTGATACCGCTGCCCAGGATCGCTACCACTTCCGTATTGTAAGCCATTCGGGACGTAAAAAAAATTACGGAAATAAAAATCAACAAAGGCGCCAGAATAGCCCCCATATATGGGATAAACGGCAGGTAGTACTGAAGAATTAATTCAGAAGTTGTAGCCGTAAATTTCTCGTCCAGAAAATCTTCCATTTTCTCGGAAACATCAATCACGATCGCAATGGCCATGATGACCCAGAAAACAAAAAAGAAATGAAAAAGAAATTTCCGGATGATGTAGCGATCAATCCGGCCGATGAAAGGGGGACGTTTATTTCCAGACTCCTTCATAATCGCTGGTCCAGCGAGGTGAGCATTTGGTTTTTCCAGATCGAAAATGTACCGTCCAGAATTCTGCGACGGGCTTCGCGAACCAACCAAAGATAAAAGCCCAGGTTGTGCAGGGTGCCGATCTGCGCAGCAAGCATTTCGCCCGAAATAAAAAGATGGCGAAGATAAGCCCGGCTATGGCGCAGGCTGACTGAAACATGCCCTTCCGGATCAATTGGGGTGTGATCGTGTTGCCACCGGGCATTGCGCATATTCATGACGCCCTGGCGGGTAAAAAGTTGGGCCGTGCGACCGCTGCGGGTTGGCATCACGCAGTCAAACATATCGATGCCCAGATGAATGTTTTCCAAAATATTGACCGGTGTACCAACGCCCATCAGGTAACGGGGTTTGTCGGCGGGAAGGATGCCGCATACCAGTTCGGTAATGCGGTACATTTCTTCGGCAGGTTCCCCGACAGATAATCCGCCAATCGCATTTCCATCCGCGCCGGCGGACGCCACATATTCTGCCGACTGACGGCGAAGATGAGCAAACGTTCCACCCTGTATGATCGGAAACAAGGACTGTTCGTGACCATAAAGCGGCTCGGTTTCTTTCATCCTGGCAATACAGCGGTTAAGCCAGCGGTGGGTGAGGTGCATGGATTGTTCCACGTAAGCTTCTTCAGCCGGCCAGGGTGGACATTCGTCAAAAGCCATCATGATATCGGCGCCGATGATGCGCTGAATGTCAACCACCCGCTCCGGACTGAACAGGTGTCTGGAGCCATCAATATGGGATTGAAAGGCTGCGCCCTCTTCGGTGAGCTTTCTGCGTTCGGCCAGCGAGAAAACCTGGTATCCGCCCGAATCCGTCAGGATAGGCCGGGACCAGGAATTGAAACGGTGAAGCCCCCCCGCCCCCCGGATCACCTCAAGCCCTGGACGCAGGTAGAGGTGATAGGTATTGCCTAAGATGATGTCGGCATTAAGGTCTTCTTCGAGCTCGCGAAAGTGAACGCCTTTCACAGTGCCGGCAGTGCCAACGGGCATGAACATGGGGGTCTCCACAACACCGTGGTCCGTGTGGAGCAAGCCCGCGCGGGCGCCGCTTGCCGGATCGGTTTTAATCAGTTCAAAACGCATGGTAAGCAGGCGTCAGGCCGTATTTTGTTGGATCTGGTCTGCCGGCATTACCTTGGCCGGTGTGAATGCAGCGGATCTCCTGTTGCCTGCTTTTGGGGTATGCACGGCAGTGCAGTTGGGCATTTATGGCGCAGTCTTCTCCAGGTTGCTCTGGTACCGGGATGAAGATATCGCCGCCAGTCATTCCGGAAGTCCGGGTCCGGAAAAAGTTTCTGTGGTCGTCTGTGCCCGCAATGAAGCCTCGAATTTACGCAATAATCTCCCTGCACTGTTGGCGCAGGATTACCCTGATTGGGAACTGATCATGGTTGATGACCGGTCTGAGGACGGGAGCGGGCAGTGGCTGTACGAGCAGGCAAAGATTTACCCAAAGCTCCGTGTGCTGCGGATTGCACCCGGTGGCAAATCCGGTCCGGGAAAAAAAGGTGCGCTGGCGTTGGGGATCGCGGCAAGCAGCGGCGGGATCCTCTTGCTCACCGATGCCGATTGCCACCCCGTATCCAAAAACTGGATTCGCCACATGGCTTCCCGTTTTTCGCCCCAAACCGATTTTGTGCTCGGTTATGGCGCGTACCAATGGCGTCCCGGCTGGCTGAACCGGGTTGTGCAGTTCGAAACGCTGCACACCTTGTTGCAATACACCGGTTGGACCCTTGCCGGTATGCCCTACATGGGCGTTGGCCGAAACCTCGCTTACCGGCGTTCCGTTTATGAGGGTGCTGGCGGTTTTTCGAGCCATAATCACTGGCCCTCCGGCGATGATGATTTGCTGGTGAATGCGGCAGCCAGGCCGGGCAGGGTGGCGCTGTGTCTTCACCCTGAATCGTGGACAATTTCGCCGCCGCCGGGGAGTTGGACTTCATGGCGCCAACAGAAGTCCAGACATTTATCCACAGGGGTGTTCTACCGTCCACTACACCGCGCCGTACTGGGAACTTACGCTTTGTCACATTTTGGTTGGT
>JANNSM010000037.1:0-7347 GCA_031402635.1 Bacteroidota bacterium
GCGTAAATCATCTAATCCTGCCGTTAATCCCGGAATTCTGCCGTTAAAACCAAATCCTTGTTGCCGTTATTTTTAGATCCACGACCCAGATAATCCAATGCGCCCCCAGCAGACACGACTCCGGGATCCCCATATCCATAGAAAAATCCCCGATATCCCAAATCACCAGGTTAACATGGGTAGCGAACTCTTCAATAAATATTGTTTTTTTTTCTATACTAACCTCCTCCGTAGCCAGGTAGGCTGAAGAGAATCTCTGGTGGACCAAACGGGAGGACAACGCCGTTTTTCCGGCGGCGAATCCACCCATGAGGATAACTTTTTTAGTAACGTGTTTAGGCAAATCCAGGTAATTACGGCTATTCCATACGGATAACTGGCTCTATAGATGCTCTCGGGGACCATTTAGCTCAGGGTCTGGTTGCGCCGTGCTCCAAAAAAGGCTTGTTGGACCTTGATTTATCAAGTTGGGGGCTGAAAAAGGACATGAGCAATCGACGGGATCAGGGCAATGTTCAATTTGTGCATTCAGCAGGAAATTGATACGTTTGCTGTTGGCCTTAACAGGACCGGGGCCAATCAATTCAGGGCAAGAAAACATGAAGACCAAAAGAAATGGCCTGGTTCAGATATTATTGGTAGAGGACAACCCGGGAGATATCAGGCTAACCCAGGAAGCACTCAAGGAAGGCAATTTACCGAATGTGCTGCACGTGGTAAAAGACGGTGTGGAGGCTATTGCCTTTTTAAGACAGGAAAGGGAGTACGCTGACAAACCCAAACCTGATCTTATCTTGTTGGATCTGAACCTTCCAAAAAAAGACGGGCGGGAAGTATTGGCTGAAATTAAACAGGACGAAAAGTTAAAGCATATTCCCGTTGTCATTCTGACCACATCTGATGCCGAGCAGGATATCATCAAAGTGTATAAGCTGCACGCCAACTGTTTTATCACAAAGCCGGTAGATCTTGATGAATTTATGATGGTTGTCCGGCGGATTGAGGAATTTTGGTTCAGCATTGTACAGCTGCCCCCAAATTCGATTTGATGCAAGACACAACGGCCCCCGCACGCGTTACCACAAGAGTGCTATTGATTGAAGACAACCCGGCTGACGCCAGGCTGGTTGAAATCTTTCTGCGTGAATCCACCATGCTGGATTGCCAGATTACCCGTGCAGACGAACTGCAATCCGGGCTGGAGCACTTGGAAGAATCAGAATTTGATGTCATTCTGCTTGACCTTACTCTGCCGGACAGCCAGGGATTCAGTACGGTCAAGACCATGATTGAGGAGTTTCCCGAATATACCATCATTGTGATGACCGGCCTCGAAGACGAGAGCCTTGCGCTGAACTCCGTTAAAGCCGGCGCCCAGGATTTCATAGTCAAGGGCAAGTTTGACGCCAACCTGCTTAGCCGCACGATCAGCTATGCCATGGAAAGGCATTCGCTGACCAAGCGGATCGAGGATTATGCCAAAACCATCAAAGAAAACGAACGCCGGTTGCTGGATGCCCAAAATATGGCGAGGATCGGAAACTGGGAACTGGACATCATCACCTCCCGCATGTTTTGGTCTGAAGAGGTTTTCCGTATTTTAGGTTATGGTGAAAAGCGATTGGAGCCGACATTGACCGCATACCTGAACTACGTTTTACCCGTAGATGCCGATCGCGTCCGTTCCGAAATTCACCGCAGCATGGAGAAAGGTGCGCCCTTTCAACTGGAGTATCGGTTGCGCCTTCCTGATGGTGCGTTGAAGACTGTGGCCAACCAGGGTCAGATAAAAATGAGTCAGAAGAGCGGCAGTATCGTCCTGGTCGGAACGATTCAGGATATATCCAGTTTTCGCGGTCAGGAATCAAAAGTTTTTCCAGGCAACTTTCTCGTGGAGGCTGAACGGCTCAGTAAAAGTCTTCGCGAAAGCGGACTTAAGAACGATCAGATCAGGTTACTCGACCAGCTCCAGAAGCTCTGGGCCAATCAGGGTTAATTCCTTTTGTTTTCTCGGACAATTGCCGCGGTTAAGATTCAGCTCAGCCGGGTGAGGCTGCCTTGCTCCAGGTTGGTCGGAGCACCGGCTTTCAGGCGATTGAGTACTTTTTGCCAGAGCGTTTCATAGGGAATGACTTCCCAATCCTGCACTTCATTGCCCTCCTGTTCGGCATACTCTACCATTTTGCGGTAGTACTTCAGTGCCATAAGTTTGGTTCGGTCGTATTTGAAGTCTTCCTTTTCCATGACAAGCAGCATCTTGATGAAACAGGAGCTGCGGAAGCTTTCATCTTTTCGAAGATATCGGCTGCAATAAACATTAAGTGCTTCTGACCGATTGATAATGGCGTCATACTCGCCTTTCTCAAGCAGGTACAACACCTGAATAATCAGGATAGAAACATTGAAGCCCTTTTTGTCTTTGGTGAAATTGGGTACTTCATTGAGGAATCTCAAAAGGCGGAACTTGCGCTTTTTATTATTCTGAAGCAGGCTTCTGTCAAGCCCTTCAGTTTCAAAAATGTAGTTGAGGTAAGCTTCAAAAATTTTCCACTTTTCCTGTCGGTTTTCAGAAGTATAGGGAAACCGGATGTGGTTGACCACCTTGAAATAGATACCGGCTGCGTTGATGTAGTTCTCCGTGTGCATGGCCAGCAGGAAGTAGTACTCCAGGAATACAAACCAGGCATTCTTGCCTTCTTCAAAAAGCTGGAGGCAGCGCTCTGCATTTTCCTTGCCCTGTTCGTAATCCCGCAACTGCACATAACAGTTGAGTTTGATCAGAGCAATGTGGGCTAGATTTTTTTGCTGGTTGAATGGTGGATTGTCGGCCAAATACTTTTCTGCACGTTCGCAAACCTGGACGGTACCGGCGAAATCACCGCGTATTTGCCGCGATAAAATCCAGACCTGGTAGAGATACCAGTGCAACTGGTAAGAATCATTCTTTTCGGAAAGGCCCTTGATCTCGGTAAGATACTGATCGGCCACTTCTGCCAATTCCATCTTTACCGCAACGGAATTAGCAAATTGAATGGTCAGCCGCTGATAGAGTTCTTCTGCCCGCAACTCGGAGGCCAGATTGGCTTGCGCCTGATTGGCGATCAGGGCGAACTCTTCATACTCCCGCTCATTGCCTTCTAGGCTGGTATGGTTCATCAGGATGCGCGTGCAACTCAGGATCATATCGCTGAAGCGATGTTCCTGTGCAACATTCAGAAGCTTGCGAGTCATCTTGATGGCGGAGTGCCGGGCGCCGTTGCCCAGCAAAATGCGAACCAGCGCCCAATTCTTGTTGCAGGTATAGTGGGCGCGGTGATATCCGGAGAAGGATGGATCGTTGGCATCCAGGAAAAACAGGGTATTCAGGAGCCGCTTACTGAAACGGCTTTTTAATTGTCGGTATTTATCATCCAGGGGTGTGGTAGCATAAAGAAATTCTGCGGCTTCGTCGTCTGTGGTAAATTTTTCCGAAACCAGACCATCGTAGAACTCATTGAATTTGCTGTCTTTCTTGTTGAGCAGGCTTTTATCGAAGATCTCAATCTTGCTGACCCTTTTCTTGGTCACAATTTTACTGATCTCAATTAAATTCTTCATGTGGAACCGATCTTAAATTCTGATTATCAAGAAGATGTCAATAATCCATTAGGCTTATCCTATATGCAACTTGTACAAGTCTTGTCACAAAGGTAGTTTCTGACAGCAGCAAGCGCAAGGGCACCAGGAAATAAAATTCTGCTGAAATGCACTGTTTTCAAGCATTCAGCCCATTAATCCCGAATTGAACGCCAGAATGGACCATCGGTCACTTAATACGGGTTCAACGTATGAATGTTTCGAGTTTTAAGAGGTAGGCCACAAATGCATTACAGATAGAAAGAAATATACTGCAAAGAAAAAAATGCGTCACCGGAAGGGCCTGCGTGAAACCCCAATCCCTGTTTTACCGAATACCTTACCATCAGTCATTGATTGCTTCACTGCTTTAAACAAGACTTCTCTATGGAACGCATGCTCAACTCTCTACTCCTCACTTTTGGTTTCCGAAACATCGTTATCATAGACATGGACGAACTCTGAATCGGGTTGCTCGCGGCTGGCGCTGGATGAACCCGTTCAACTTACGCCAACCGCTAAACAGCGGTCAGGATGTTGTTTTTGTTCGTGAGTTTATTGGTTTTTAACGTTTTGACGAAGGGCGCTCGTGAAGGAGCGTCCTTCGTTGTTTAAGGTTACCCTGGGGTATTAAGGACGACCCAACCTGAACAAAAACAGAAAGACCGGGATTTCATACCCGGTCTTTTTGTTAAGTAATTTGGGAAGTTCAGATTTTTCAGGCCACTACTTTCAGTTTGGCGATCTTTTCCTTATTCAACTTCGACTCGACATAAGCCTTGGTCAGGTGAAACTCCCTGACATCAGGCTGTGACGGCAATTCGAACATGGCATCTACCATAACCGCTTCACAGATGGAGCGCAAGCCCCTTGCCCCAAGCTTGAATTCCATCGCTTTTTCGACCAGAAAATCAATAACGTCATCGTCAAGGCTAAGCTGAATGCCTTCAAGATCAAACAATTTTTTATACTGCTTGATCAGGGCATTTTTTGGTTGGGTTAGGATGGCTCTCAGCGCTTCTTCATCCAGGGGCTCCAGATAGCTGAGTACAGGCATACGGCCAATCAGCTCGGGGATCAGGCCAAAACTTCGCAGGTCCATTGGGCTTACGTAGCGCAGCAAGTCCTCTTCTTCAATGTGCTGTTTGTCATCCGGCGCCCTGAATCCAATGGCTTGTTGTTTATGGGTTCGTCGGCTGATGATTTTCTCAATGCCGGCAAAGGCCCCTCCGCAGATGAACAGGACATTCTGGGTGTTGATCTTAATCATTTTCTGTTCCGGATGTTTGCGCCCTCCTTGCGGGGGAACAAAAACTTCCGTGCCTTCAAGCATCTTGAGTAAGGCCTGCTGAACCCCTTCGCCGGAAACATCCCGCGTGATGGACGGGTTGTCGCTTTTGCGGGCAATCTTGTCAATCTCGTCAATATAGACGATGCCCTTTTCAGCTGATGGGATGTCGTAGTTACAAACTTGCAGGAGTCTGGTCAAAATGCTTTCCACATCTTCCCCTACGTAGCCTGCTTCGGTTAATACCGTAGCATCTACAATGGCAAAAGGCACATTCAGAAAACGGGCAATGGTCTTGGCGATCAGGGTCTTTCCGGTACCGGTCTCGCCAACCATGATAATGTTGGATTTTTCAATTTCCACATCATCTGCTTTCTTCTGGTTCAACCGCTTGTAGTGGTTGTAAACCGCGACAGAAATGATCTTTTTAGCTTCGTCCTGTCCGATCACATATTGATCCAAAAACTCTTTGATGTTTGCCGGCTTCAGGGAGTTGGGTATCGAGAATTTGGCGGACGTATCGGTTTGGTTCAACTCCTCGTCTACAATTTGCTGGGCCTGGGCTACACAACTTTCGCAGATGTGGCCGTCAATCCCCGCAATAAGGATCAATGTTTCGTCTTTATCTCTTCCGCAGAAGGAGCATTTGGAAGACTGCTTCCGTTTCATGGTATCATCTTTCATGTAGGTACGACCAGATTGTCATTCGCGCTTGCTGCGTTCCAGAATCTCGTCAATCATACCGTATTCCTTGGCTTCTTCGGCCCTCATCCAGTAATCCCGGTCGGAGTCTTTTTCGACCTTTTTGATGCCTTGTCCGCTGTGTTTGCTGATGATTTTGTAGAGTTCCTCTTTCAATTTCAGGATCTCTTTCAGCGTGATTTCCATGTCGGAAGCCTGACCCTGAGCACCGCCCATTGGCTGGTGAATCATCACCCGGCTGTGGGGTAGCCCTGTTCTCTTGCCCGCCGCGCCTGCGCAAAGAAGCACAGCGGCCATGGAAGCGGCCATTCCCGTGCAGATCGTGGCCACATCAGGACCAATATACTGCATGGTATCATAGATTCCCAGACCGGAGTAAACGACTCCGCCAGGGCTGTTGATGTAGATCTGTACGTCGCGTTTAGCATCTACCGATTCAAGGAAAAGCAACTGGGCCTGGATGACATTAGCGACATAGTCATCAATGGGAAGCCCGAGGAAAATGATGCGGTCCATCATCAGGCGGCTGAATACGTCCAGCGCCTGAACGTTCAACTGTCGTTCTTCGATGATGTATGGCGTCATGGCGCTGACCATATTGCCCCCGCTACTTTGGCTTACCCGGCCGTAGTGCTCGAGATGCATGCTGGAAAAGCCCAGGTGACGGGTAGCGTACTTGACAAACTCGTTTGGTTGGCTCATAAAACGCAAAAACGTTAAAAAGTCTTAGAATGTTTTAGTGATAAGGCGCTGCACCGGGGCATCTGACCATTGTCAATCGCGAACGTCTTTCAGAGACTTTTCATACTCTTCAAGACTGACCGGCTGGTCAAGAATGGTAACCGACTGGATCAGCACCCTGAATACCCGGGAATCCATGATGCCCGAATGTGCCTTTTCGAGGTATTCGCGATCCTGAAGCAGGCGGCCTACCAAGCCGTTGAGATCATCTTCGCTCAGACTTTCAAACGCAGCCCCGTAATGCCGGTGGACATCGGCTCGCACAGAAGTTTCAATCTCTTCTCTGGTCACCTCCAGGCCGTTATCACGGGCTACCTTGTTGTAAATTAACGACCACTTGAGGTTACGGCGGAAAAAGCTAAATTCCTCTTCGCCGATGTTCTCATTTTCCTTTTTCTGGGTCTGCAGCCATTTACGCAGGAAGTCATCCGGTAAAGGGACTTCCGTATTGTCGAGAAGGTGTTCGACCAGCGTGTCGTTAAAGGTCCGGTCCGTGCGCTGGTTGTAAGATCTGGCAAGTTCATCCCGGATGATATCGCGTGCAGCTTCCGGACTGGTGACCGTGCCTTCGCCAAAAATCTTGTCCAGAAATTCCTGATTGACCTCCGCTGGAACGTTCCGCTTGACCCCGGTCAGCTCGGCGCGAAAACTCCTGCCGACCTGATCAATGCCTTCTTTTACGTTAAACATGTATTGCACAACGGACTTGTGTTCCCGGTTCAGCGCTGTCGGCAGGTCCTGGAAAATTAGCTCCCCTCCGGGCATCATGCCGATACTCTGTGCAGCAAGGGATTCATCGGCGATCATGTCCTGGTTAATCACCGTATCCTTGAATACGCCTCCGGGTTTAGTGCCCCCGGATTCGTCCAGTTCCACAAATCGCAGATACATCAAATCGCCGGCATGAACTTGATTGGTCTCCTCCAGTTTGCCGTGTTGACGCAGAACACGGTCCCATTCCGCATCGATCATAGGCTCGTCCGGCGTGACCCGCTGACGGG
>JANNSM010000038.1:0-33642 GCA_031402635.1 Bacteroidota bacterium
GACGAACCCGTTCGCGGGTAAGACCGAGGTGTTCGCCGATGTCCTGCAAGGTCATCGCATGCGGTACACCAATTCCGAAGAACAATTTGATCACATCGCGCTCCCGATCGGTAAGAGTGGCCAGGGTTCGCTCACATTCAATTCGCAGGGAGTCCTGAAACTCCAGGTGATCGTCTGTTCCGTCAGCTTCTCGGTTCTCAAGAACATCCATCAGGGAGCCGGACTCGCCATCAGAGAACGGAGCATCTACGGATACGTGCCTGCTGGATACCTGCATCGTTGACTCGATGTCATCGGCACTGATATCTAAAATTTGAGATAATTCTTCGGCACTGGGTTCGCGCTCGTACTTCTGTTCCAGTTCGGAGAATGCTTTATTGATCTTCGAAAGGGAGCCTACTTTGTTGAGCGGAAGACGCACCAAACGAGACTGTTCTGCCAGGGCCTGAATGATAGACTGTCGAATCCACCATACCGCATAGGAAATGAACTTAAAGCCCCTGGTTTCATCAAATCGCTGAGCAGCTTTGACCAACCCGAGGTTGCCTTCGTTGATCAGGTCGTTCAGGGAAAGACTGTTGTTCTGATACTGCTTGGCAACGGAGACCACAAACCGAAGGTTTGCTCTGGTCAACTTCTCCAAAGCATTCTGATCGCCCTTCTTAATCCTTTTGGCCAGATCAACTTCCTCTTCGGGAGTAAGTAGTTCTACTTTGCCGATTTCCTGAAGATATTTCTCGATCGATTGGCTTTCGCGATTGGTAATCGACTTGGAAATCTTGAGTTGACGCATCCGGTTTGAGTTATGAGTTTTTCAATGGTTTGGAACGCCTAAAGTTGTTCACATGAGGTAATCCCTAAATGTAAATAAAAATTTGTTTTACCCCCTGCTGAAAAAAAATGCGTTCTGCGAAAGTACGCAATTACATTCATTGTGAAACCATTATCTGTTGTTCAAGTAAAATCAACCGTGGCCGGCGAATGAACTTCTCCACCATAATGTACAGTGGAAAAAGAATTGCTCATAGGCTTGTTTGGATGGTCAGGTCAACCATTGGATGCCGGCTTGATCCGGGATCGTTTACAAGCCAGCGCTCTCGGTGTTTTGGATTTTCCGGAGAACCTGGAACCGGAATCGGGATTTTTCGATGTGCTGATTTTTCTGGAATTGCCCTTCGACCCGATCGCGTTAAGTTGGGTTAGAAACTGGCCCTGCCTCGTGGTGACTTCCGGAAATGATTTGCGAGGCACTGCCTTGTGGATTCGGGAAGGAGGATGTCGCGTTGTCAGAAAAGATCGCGAAAGCCATTGGCTAACCACCCTTCCGCTGGATCTGGTCGCGCTCATGGAGTCACATTCGCCTGAACAGTATTTTAAGCGCATTCCCTCCGCCCAAAAAAACTGGTCTTTAGTGTTAGATCGGTATGGAAGGGTTGTTTGGTGCGGGTCATCCTGGAAGGCAGTGGATTCAGAACCTGATGCGGTCGTCGGTCGCTCGCTTGCCGAATTGCTCAATATGGAAGCTTCGGTTTGGACCCTATGCTGGAATTCGGTCCGTGGCGGCGGAGAAGTGTCTGTAAAAAGTCAGTCAGTTGACCTGGCCAACGGCAAGGTAGTGTTCCTGGACTGGCAATTGCTTTGTGGCAAGCAAGCGGGTTGCGCTTCTGCCGGGGCTGTTTTTTTGGCGTGTGAACAGACAGAACTTTTAAAGCTTCAAAATCAAATCAGTCAGCTCCAACAGGAATTACAAGTACTCAAGCACGATATGGATCAGATTGTCGAGGCAGCATCGCACGATCTAAAAGAACCTCTTCGAAACGTGTCCAACTTCGTGCAACTGCTCAAGCACCGGTTTGGCGGAAAATTGGACCGCGATGGCGATGCTTTTATCGGCTATGCCGTTGAGGGAGTCCGCAGGATGTGGGGATTGATTGATGAATTGCTGCTTTTCGCAACCCTTAACAGAGATCCGGACAGCTTCCGCTGGTGCTCAACCGATGATTTACTGGCCGATGCAATGACCCGAATCGGAACCCCGTCAACAGTATTTCGACGGAATCTGCCCGAGAAAATTTTTGGCAATCCTGCTCAGCTTAACTGGCTGTTCCTTCATCTGTTGGACAACGCATTTCGCTACAATCTGGGGATTGAAAAATTTGTTGGCGTCGAAGGGGTGGAGGAGCAATATCACTGGTTTATCAGTGTATGGGACAACGGCCCGGGTATACCGCAAGCCTATCAGGAAAAAGCGTTTTTCCCTTTTAAACGATTGCAGGGGCAAGAGGAGATTCCGGGAAGGGGAATGGGCCTTGCCATTAGCCGCAAGGTGGTTCATTTGCACCGCGGAGCCATCCGGATGTGTTCAGAACCCGGGCAGGGAACGGCAATCCATATCCGGTTGCCAAAACCAATGCACTAATCCGTCAGGATTTGGGGCATTTTTTGCATCGCTTGCTCTTCTCAAACTTGCGGCAACACTTTTTGGACTTCGACGTCCAACAGCATTCGGGAAGCTTCGCCAGCAGGTTGGATGGTGGCAATAGTTCTGAGGAAAGGGAAGATTTTTGTTTCATGCCGCTGCTCTGCCATGTTGCAGACAGGTGCAAAAATAGCACATCTCGCTATTTAGAACAATTCTAAAGAAGGGCGCTTGCCGATTAATTCACCAAAAAAGTGATAGCCTTTCGTTTAGGTCCCGATTCAGGCACTCACCAAGCTGTACCGCAATCCGAAACGCTCCATACACCAACGCTCTAATTCCCGCAACTCCGGTTCAATCAAATAGCGAATGGCTTTTGTGAGTTCTTTTTCGAACAGTCTCCGGTCAAATGATACTTTTTCTAAAATTGTTTTCGTGTACTCCAGCATGGAAATCGCCATGATCGTTTCGTTGTTTTCTGTTGGGGTTAACCCGGATGATAAGATACAAAACCGGCTTGAGAAATGGGCGAATTTCTGCTCTCTGACAGACTAAATAACGCTAGTTTTTGTGACGGTGTTGTATAGGCAGCCTGTTAAGATTTGTTATTTTTTTGGTCGGCAATTTGGGCGCCCATTATCCATGGATGCTCCCGTGCCGGATAAAAATTCTCCAAGGTTATCAACGTCTCGACCTCGTCAAGGATTGCAGGCCAATCCGTATTGTCAAAAGGTGGTTCAACAAAGCGCTCAATTTCATCGGGAAGGAAGAACCAGCCCTTGCCATGCTGAAGACCCAATTTGCGCAGTATTTCCACATCATCAGAAACAGCGGCGTAGGCGGTGATTTTGGCATAATCGCCCAGGGTCTCCTTTTCATAATAAATCGAAAGTGGAAGTCCTTTCCAAAACCCGTGCAGGCCGTAGCGGTCCAGGAAAAAGCCACGATCAAGTAGCGGTCCGAAGGACTCGGGCTTGAAAAATTCGTTCCACATGCGGTTATTTCTAAGTGTTTCCCAGGCTGCAAGCGCGGTAAGCACAAGGCCCAGCACCAAACTGGCCACCAAAAACGGCATCCAGGGAAAACGGACCAGCAGATCATACCGGACAAATTCCAAGCGGCCACCAAGGGTTGCGAGCGCGGAAAAAAGCAAAAACATGATGGGTAGCAAGCCCGCATAGAGAAGGCCCCAACGCAGCAGCCGGCTTCCGTTCAACCTAGTTTGATATAACAGGGGAATGTTGTTTTCGGGCCAGAGCACAACCCGGTAATGACTTGAATAAGTATGGCGGGTTCAAAGTTCTGTCAATTCTTCAGGTTGTGGATCAATTCCTGCATATTGGCAATCACCCTGGGATGAAGGTTTGTCTGGAACCAAAGCTCTCCATAGAGATAGAAGAGTCCGTAAAAGCCCGCCAAAAACGCTAGGATCATCCCCAGCTTGCGCCCGATCAGCCGCTTGCCCAACCGCAAAAATTCTCTTGCGACCCGGTCTGCCCAACCGTCAAGCCAGGAAAACAGCGGATAGAAAATGATGACAACGGCCGTCATCCCTAAAAGGGTGAAGGTCAGCGCATCGTATTGTCCCCGGTACCCACTCAGGTAATTATCCAGGTGAGCCGTGAGCAGGTTCACCGAAAGGATGGTCAGAATAAGCACAAAGGCTTTGAAGAGATGTCGGAAAAACATGTAGGACAGGGATATGATCGGAAAAATCAGGAAACTTGATTGGAAAGTGGCATAAGATCCAAACCTCTTTCTCCGGAAAACGCAGCTGTCGTCCGCTGAACGGGACATTAATACTCCGGCAGCAGCCCTTCGTCTCCGCCAATGGTTAATCCTCAGCGGAATAGACTTCACTATTGGGATAAAAGCGAAACCAGGCGAAGGCAAAAATATTGTGGTGCTCCACCGGTGTTAGCTGACGACCCTTTAGCGGACCGGAAACCCCAAGCCCGTTGTGAGACCAAACGGTGCGGGTTTGCAGATCGCGGAAATGGGATCCCGACTTTTCGAACTGCAAAAGCTTCCCGTCAAGCTCAGCGCGGAATACCCCAACCGACCCAATGGGGCGCGAATTGGCAATAAGTTCCTGATCCAGTGCCGACCGGGTACCTGGTTTATAAAATATCACCACAGGAATACCCTGCGGCCGGTCCTGAATCAACCCGAGTCGGGCAATCAGAGACCAGGGATAAACGCGGCATCTGCCTTCAAGGCAAACATCAATGACCCGCTCCGTTGGGGGCAGGCGGGAGTCCGGGATCTCTTCAAACAGGGCCGGGGTTCCCGATTCCGAATCGTAGCCGGTATAAGGGTTTGTACCGTAGGGTTGTTCGGCGCCGTGTGGAGGAGCAAGCACCATTCCCTCCGGCCAGCGATCACGAAATTCTTCAAGACTCATCATTTGTGCCGGAATCCGATGCAGCGCAGCTCCTGCAAATTTGCCGACGAGACCTTTACCCGTGATTTGCTGCCACCAGGTTTCCGTCTGCCGGTCCCACATGACCAAATCTGAAAAGCGAAGCATGCCCGTTGTTCCAAAATCAAACAGATGGAGTCCGCCCAAAGCGTCTTTCCATTCGCGGTCAAAGACAATTGCCGCATTGCACAATGGGCAATAGGTTATCGAAAAAAACCGGTCGTTAAGGCCATCGTTGATAATCTCGTGCCACATCAAAATGCTGACCGGATATGCGCGACTTGCAGACCCAATTGCCAATGCGATTACCGGTTCATCAACCGCATAGTGGGAGGTCGCTTGTTTGCCCGGTAAAAAACGTGGCCGGTCCAGCGGAGGAATGGCATCTCTGGGCAACATAACCCGGAAGTCATCCAGCGAGACAGTTCTATTTAGCGTATCCGTTTTCCATAGCCATGCGTCCTGCTGTGCAAAGCATTGCAAAAACGAAACGGCGATAAGCGAAAAAAGGAGGAGAGTGCGCATTAAGTATTGTGCCCTTGCCTGCAACATTTGTGCAAGATCTTCAGACAACCGTTCAAAAATAGCACGCCACGAAAAAGGACCGATGATGGGGCGAAACGGGGCCAGAAAGAGCAAGTTCTGAAACGAGCGTGCGCGATCCGAAATATTTTGGGTATTTTCTCTTGTTTTACGTCCGGTAGGCCGAGTCCGGCTTTCCGGCCAAAGTAAAAACCCATGCCCCGCAAAACCCGCGCCTACATCGCCTTTCCGATTCCGGATGATTTGCGCAATAGAATCCTGAACGCGCTCGATGACTTCCGCCAATCCGGGAGCGTTAAGGGTTATGCCGACCATCTTATAGACCTGGTGGATGAAGTTTCGGCGCTCGGAATGAACTACTTTTTCAGCCATCCGGCAGAAATGGTGGGCATTGGTGGCCTGGCAAAAAAATCGATTGACGTTACCATCAATTCCGGAAAAAAGGCAGTCATCGGAGTCTCCAGACAATTGGCGAGGCGAATGGACGATGATCAGCTCCTCATCATTGCCGGTTTTTTGGAAGGGCTGGTTTTAGAGGTAGAAACGGACGAGGAAGATTAATCCTGTTCTATTTCCTCCGCCTGCACCGCTTGCTGCAATTCCCTGAACTGGTTTTTTTCAAAATTGCACCAGCGGCAATATTTTTCCTGGCAACCGCGATCAAATTCTAATGCCTGGATGCCCTTCCAGGTGTCTTCAATCTGTTTACCAACCAGGTCAACATCGTCTGATGAAACGTCAACGGGAACTGTCTTAAAGTCGGTGTCGTTTTTTTCGGGTTCAACAAATTCAAATACACTGCGCTGAGCAACCCAGTTGTTGTTGTCGTGGTCAACAAGGATTTTGTAGAACACGGCCTGTCGCCAGTAATCCCCGCCGAAACGGGCATCAAAGGTATCCGATTCATCTGCGTCAACCTTTGGCCGCGCGAACTTTTCTTTCCCGAATTTCCCTGTTTTGTAATCAAAAACACGGGCAACATTTCCCTCAAACTCAATTCGGTCCAATTTTCCCCTTAGCGGAACTTGCCGAAAAACAATGTTGTTCAGATTCCTTTCGGGTACTACTACTTTGCTCCAATGTTCCTTGCCGTTTTTAACAAATAGCGGGAGGAATTTTCTTCCGCGATCCATGTCTTGCCGGTATTCAGTATCCGTGAAGGAGTCCTGGTGTTTCTTCATGTAGTTTTCAAACCATCCAATCAGGTCGCGCTCTGATGGCCAGTTTTTCTGAGGATCATCCAGCATTCGCCGGAAGTATATTTCCAGCGCCACATGAACGGCGGAGCCGAAGGACATGTAGCGGTTTTTTGCCGATGGAATTCGTAAAATAGTTTCGTAGTAGAAACTTTTTGGGCAGCGCAGGTATTTGTTCAGGTTTGTAACACTCAATTGGAAACCCTGTAACACGCTGCGCATGGCCATTTCTTCCTCTGCTGTTTTGAGTGTCGCAGGCCGCTCTGGAGGTTTGATAAATTTATTCCAGTACTCCGTGATCAGCTCTTCCGACAGTGCGTGCTTTTTTAGATTCACCTTACCTGATTGTTGCAGTTCTGCCACAAAGCGGCTTTGGCTTTTTTCTTTGTCGGTATTGTCTCTCTGTGCATAATGGATCTGGAGTGATTTCCTGGCGCGCGTTATCGCTACATAAAACAGGCGCCGGGACTCTTCCGCTTCATTTCCTTTGTTGCTTCGGATCAGCGTATCGGGTAAAGAATATGTTCTGTTTGCTGGCACTTTATCCCAGGCCTTCTCGTCGCAGCCAATCATCAACACGTGGTCAAATTGAAGACCCTTGGATCCGTGAGCGGTCAGGAAGTTGACCCCTTCGGCAGTGGAAATACTTTGATTGACAGGTAACCGTATCTCTTCCTCTTTCAGTGTTTCCATCAGTCGCATAAACCGATCCAGATCAATCAGCGGCACTTTGGCTGTTTCACTTTTTACAAAGTCGAAAAGGGTGTTGAGTTCTTCCAACAAGTTTACCCGGTTTTCATGCTGAAGCACCAAGGCAAGCAGTCCGCCATTGATAATAACCCGCTCAAACAACGATTGTAAGGTCCAGTCGCGGTGATGACCAATCCAGTTTTCAAGGTTTTGGTGCAGTTCCAACACGCGCTCTTGTTGTACGCCGGCTTCCCGATTGAACAAATCCGGTTTCACGCCATTTGTCGAAAGGTTTCCGAGGTATTCCCGCCAGCGCAGGTTGGTTCCTGGTTTATTGTTCAGTGTGCGAATGGTCCAGGTGATTCCGGCTATCGTTGATGCGGTAATTCCGGTAAAACCGAAGTGCATGATTTCAAATAGCATGTCGTCAGCACTTCCGGGAGAGCGTGACTCCCGGTCGATGTAATTAAATATCTGCAAAACGTTGCGGGAAAAAACAGATTGTAGCAAATCCGCCTTGCGCCGAACCTGGACGGGTATGCCAAGATGATGCAGGTAAGAAATGATGGCTTGTGCCTGATCGTGTTTGCGGTAGATTACCGCGATTTCGCCTGGTTTGGTTCTGTTGGCAATTAGCGCTTCGATCGCCGTGGCTACACCAACAGTTTCATGGGCATCATTATGCCATTCCGTAATCTCCGGTGGATCGGGTAATGCCGCAAAGTCGCGGTGTAGCGCGATAAGATTCTTTTTAATTCCCTCTCCCGAACCCGATTCAAGAAGATTGACCAGCCGTCCGGTATTCTGGCTGATGAGCGCAGCAGCGGCATCCAGTATGCGTTGGCTTGACCGATAGTTTTTCTCCAGCACAATCGTGTTTAGCCCTTCTGCCTGAAAACGCGTGGCGAAATCCAGGATATTTTCAACACTGGCGCCCTGAAACCGGTAGATGGACTGATCATCATCGCCGACCACAAACACATTGGGCCGACTCCAGTATCCGGTGAGCAGATGCAGGATCTGGTTCTGTGAACCATTGGTGTCCTGGTATTCATCTACCAGAATGTACTGGTACAATTCCTGGTAATCCAAAAGCAGGTTGTCAATGGAGGTAAACGCATCGCGTACCCAGGAAATCATATCCTGAAAATCATACCTTCTGGATGATTTCATCCCTGCTTCATAGCGTTCAAAAAGCGTAACGGCAGCCCGGAGTTTTTCCATTTTTTCTGTCTCATCCCGTATAGCCGACAGCTTCAGATCACCGGGTTTTGCATCATTGGTTTTTCGTTTGTAGATGTATTGATCCCGAAGCGGCAAATCAGCCAAATACTCATCAATTGCGCGGATAATATCGCCAACCAGCCACCCCTCCTGTTTAATAATCTGAAACAATGTTCTCAACCGCCGGATATCAGAATAGGGATTTGCATCCCAGCGTTTCAGCGGGTTGTCGGGAGATAACTGATCGATGAGTTTTCGCAAAAGCAGGATTTCCTCCAATTCAGAAATAGGTTCCATTTCCCGCATTCCGAAATGCTCAGGGTGTTCCTGAATGACTTTGTTGCAAAAGGAGTGGAAGGTATAAACGCCTACCCGATAGGCATCCGGTCCGATAAACAACAGCAGCCGCTGACGCATTGCTACAGCCCCGGCATCCGTATAGGTCAGGCAAAGAATTTGCTCCGGGCGGATGTCACCCAGATCAGGGTTGTTCAAAATATATCCAATCCGGGCAGCCAGTATTTCTGTTTTGCCCGTTCCGGGCCCCGCAATGACCATGACCGGGCCTTCCGTCTGGTGTGCCGCAGCCCGCTGTTGCTCATTGAGTTCTTCAAGGACCTCGCTGAGTTTTTGTTTCTGTGGAATTTTCATGCCCCTGCCAACTTTGTATAGTGCAGGTCTTCAAATATAGCAGCGGACCGGTCACTCTGCTGATGTCTTAATCGAAGTTGTGTATTACTTTCATGGCCCCCGCTTTTTTCGGGGAAAGGAGGGCTCACCTCTGCTCACACTCATTGTAACTCTACGGCATGGACGGAGGCCGCCTGATTGCCCAGGTAATAGCCAGACAGGGTGTCAAGTTCGTTTTCACCCTTTGCGGTGGTCATATTTCCCCAATTCTTTCGGGATGTAAGGCCGAAGGTATTCGCGTTATTGATGTGCGCCACGAAGTCAATGCGGTCTTCGCGGCCGATGCTGTTGCGCGGCTAACGGGAATTCCCGGGGTTGCTGCGGTAACCGCCGGACCGGGAATGACCAACACGATTACCGCGGTAAAAAACGCGGCAATGGCACAGTCGCCGCTGGTCTTGCTTGGCGGCTCAGCACCGACTGTTTTGAAAGGCCGCGGTGCCCTGCAGGACATTGATCAGATGGCGCTAATGCGACCGCTCTGTAAGTGGACCGGCAGCATCCGAAAAATCCGGCACATTGTACCCATGCTGGAAGAAGCCTTTCGCCGCGCCGCTGAGGGAGTGCCCGGACCCGTATTTCTCGAATGCCCGATTGATACCCTTTACGAAGAATCGCTGGTGCGTGAGTGGTACGGTGCTGCCGGGGGAAAGAACCCCAAAACTCTTGGCCAGAAAGTCCTCAAACGATACCTGACCTGGCACCTTGACCGGATTTTCAACGGGAAAACCTGGCACGCCGAGCCTCGCCTGGTCAGTGATGTTGCTATTCCCCGGAACAGTGCAGCTGAAGTGGAAAGCGTTCGTGATGCCCTTATAAAAGCAAAACGGCCGGTCTTCCTGATCGGGAGCCAGGCCCTGCTTAACAGCGGCAAGACTGGAGAGCTGGCCAATGCGTTGGGCTCAATTGGCGTGCCTTGTTACCTCAGCGGGATGGCTCGCGGTCTTTTGGGGGCCAAAAACGAATTGCTGATGCGGCATAAACGCAGGGAGGCGTTAAAGGAGGCGGATCTTGTTTTACTGGCCGGCGTTCCCTGTGATTTTAGGTTGGATTATGGCAATCACCTGGGGCGCGCGCGCCATATTGCCGTTAACCGGAGCCGGGAAGACCTTAAAAAAAACCGCCGACCTTCTATTGCTGTCCTTGCCGACCCGGGATCATTTCTGGTGCAACTCGCTGCAAAAATGTCCGGCGGCGGATCCCGTTGGTCGGGCTGGCGCGAACAACTTGCCGCCCGGGATGCCGTCCGGGAACAGGAGATTGACCAACAGGCCGGCGAAGCGCAACAGGGCATTAACCCGCTTCAACTCTTTCGCGAGCTCAACACCAGACTGGATGACAAGGCCGTGCTGGTGGCAGACGGCGGGGATTTCGTGGGAACGGGGGCCTACACGCTCCATGCGAGGAGCCCGCTTGGCTGGTTGGATCCCGGAGCCTTTGGCACCCTGGGGGTGGGGGGAGGATTTGCCCTTGGCGCGAAATTGTGCCGGCCGGATGCTGAGGTCTGGATCATTTGGGGAGACGGTTCGAGTGCATACAGCCTCGCCGAATTTGATACGTTTGCCCGCCATCAGGTTCCCGTTATCGGCCTGATCGGCAATGATGCCTGCTGGGCCCAGATCGCCAGAGACCAGATTGAAATGCTGAAAGACGATGTAGCCGTCATGCTTGCCCACAGCGATTATCACCTGGTGGCAACGGGATATGGGGGTGCCGGAGCGCGGGTTGAAAACATGCCCGAATTCCTGGCAGCCATTGAGCAGGCACGCGATTCGGTTCGTCGCGGGAAACCATTTCTCATCAACGCCATCCTCGCGAAAAGCGATTTCCGAAAAGGATCCATCAGCATGTGAACCTCAAGCGTAAATTCAAATGATCGAAACATCGGTGATAGCCAGGGCTGGTAGAACCGGATTGCTCAGACCGGAAACCTCAACGTTGTTGGTCATAGACGTGCAGGAAAGGCTTATGCCGGTTATTTCCGAAGCCGAAAGGGTGTTTTCCAATGTCAACCGCTTGCTGGCCGGAGCAAAAATCCTGGGGGTGGAAACATTGATCACGGAACAATACCCCAAAGGACTGGGCAATACCTGCAAAGAAGTTGCCTTGGACGGACAGCCAGTCATTCAGAAAATGTGTTTCAGTTGCCTGCTTGACGAAGATATCCGGACCCGTATCCCTGCATCAAATGCTATAGTAATGTGTGGCGTTGAAGCCCATATCTGCGTTTTAAAAACGGCGCTGGATGCCCTTGAAAGCGGCTTCACGGTGCACGTAGTAGCGGATGCCGTTTCATCACGTACCCCGGAAAATCACCGGTTGGCGCTGGAGCGGCTCCGGCAATCCGGTGCCTTTATTGCCAGCACTGAAATGGTATTATTTCAATGGCTGGATTTTGCCGGTACTGATTCGTTTCGGGCAATTTCCAGGTTGATCCGGTAATTCGGCGTCCCAACTTTTAAAATAATAATCATTTTTATGATTTACTCGCGAGTTTTCGATCTGATTTACCACCAGCGTGAAACACAGCCTCTGTCCGATTCCCTGGCCTGCAAAACCGATGGAGTCTGGAAAAAGTATTCCACAGATGAGGTGATCCGCATTGCCGGTCAGGTGTCCAAAGCGCTACTCAATCTCGGCCTCGAGCCCGGTGACCGGGTAGCCCTGATCGCCAACAATCGCCCGGAGTGGAATTTCCTGGACATTGGCATGATGCAGATTGGCGTAATCAATGTTCCGGTCTATCCCACTATCAGCGCACGCGAATACAGTTATATTTTCCAGGATGCCGCTGTGAAGTATGCCTTTATCATGGGCATTGACTATAAGCCCGGCAGTCCGCATCCTTCCGTATTTGAGCGCATTCGGGAAATACGTAATGAAGTACCGTCCCTACTGGAAGTTTTTGCCCTTGATCCGCTGCCCGGGCTGACATCCCTGAGCGATTTGCTGTTACCCGTTGAAGAGCACGAACAGCGAATGATCAGCAATAGATCCAGCCAGGTAAAAGACACCGATCTGGCAACCGTAATTTATACGTCCGGCACCACGGGCAATCCCAAAGGGGTGATGCTCAGTCACCGCAATTTGGTGAGCAATGTCGAAGCAATATCAACGATCCTGCCGCTGGAAAAGGGAAACCGGGCACTCAGCTTTCTCCCGCTATGCCACAGTTTTGAGCGCACTGTTTCCAATTGTTACATTGCCAATGGCATTGCCATTTATTATGCCGAAAGCGTAGATACCCTTGGGGAGAATTTGCGTGAAATACACCCTCAGTTCTTCTCCACCGTTCCGCGACTTCTCGAAAAAATTTACGAGCGCATTATGGCCGCCGGTCTGCAACTTACGGGGATAAAACGCAAGCTTTTTTTCTGGTCGGTTCAATTGGGCTCCCGCTTTGAACTGCACCAATCGCAAGGTTTGCTTTACCAGTTTAAGCTGGCCATCGCCAGGAAACTGATCTTTTCCAAATGGCAGGCTGCGCTTGGTGGGGAGATCAAGGTTGTCGTGACCGGTGCAGCGGCCATTCAACCGCGCCTGGCAACCCTGTTTACTGCTGCCGGAATAGATGTACTGGAGGGTTATGGATTGACAGAAACTTCGCCGGTGATTACCTGCAACAGAATGGAGTTGGAAAATCGGCAGATCGGGACTGTGGGCATTCCGATTCCCGGTGTGGAGGTCAAAATTGATTCCCAGACCGGCGAAATCCTGGCGCGAGGACCAAACATCATGATGGGTTATTACAACCTTCCCCAGGCCACAGCAGAAGTTATTGATGCAGACGGCTGGTTTCATACGGGTGATCAGGGCGAGTGGGTTGACGGTAAGTTTATTAAAATTACGGACCGGATAAAAGAACTCTTTAAAACTTCCGGTGGAAAGTACGTAGCTCCTCAAGCGCTTGAAAACAAGTTTAAGGAGTCTTCTCTGATTGAGCAGATGGCGGTAATCGGCAACGACCGGCGGTTTGTTTCTGCGCTGATCGTTCCCTCCTTTATAGCCCTCGAAGATTGGTTAAAACAGCACAGCCTAAACGCCGGAAGCCGCGACGCCATGCTCACCATGCCAGAGGTCCAGATGTTGTTTCAGCGCGAAGTTGACCGCTACAACGAAAATTTCTCCAAGGCAGAGCAGGTTAAGAAGTTCACGCTTCTCACCGGTGAGTGGTCGCCGGAAAGTGGTGAGCTTACGCCTACCATGAAGCCCAAGCGCAGGGTTATTAACGAACGCTACGGCGCACTCATCGAAGCGATGTATGGCTGAGCTTTATCGTAGCCAATATTCGATCATTCGTGAATTCGCCTGATTATCCCGGGTGGAATTCAGATCCCCTTGGCCAGGCGTTGCTCGCTTATTTGGCCGGACACCTGGATGCAAGAATTCTTACCTGGTCTGACCTGGAGGGTTACGATTACTTACCTGCTTCTTTGTTGTTTCGCGGTATTGCGGAAATGCCGGAGCTGGAAATTTTAGCGCTTAATCAATGTCGCGGCCGCGTTCTTGATTTGGGAGCAGGAGCGGGAAGTCATGCTTTAGAATTACAGTCGCGGGGATATTCTGTTGTGGCGTTGGATCATTCTGCCGGGGCGGTAAGCGTCATGCGAAAACGCGGCGTAAGTTATGTTGTCAAAGAAAATTTGTGGCATTTCCAGGGTGCCGGCTTTGACACCATTCTTGCGTTAATGAACGGCTCCGGTCTGGCAGGCGATCTGCCCGGACTGGAGCTTATCTTGAAAAAAGCCCGGGAGTGGCTGGCTCCCGGAGGAAAATTCCTGCTGGATTCTGCAGATATGAGCTACCTGTATGACGGCTCTACCGTTGACCGGGCTGAAAATCCTGAAAAAGGATATTACGGTGAAACCATCTACCGCATGAAATTCGGAGATGCTCGCAGTGAAGCATTTGGTTGGCTTTTTACGGATTTCAATACCTTGGCCCGGGTTGCAGAAAAAGCCGGTTTCACCGCTACACAATTGTTTCAGGGAGCAGAACATGAATACCTGGCGTGCCTGTCGGTTCCCTGATTATTTTAATCCAGCCAGGCCGGATCAGTTTGTAGTGTAACCCGATCATCGCTGTTCAGCCGGTTAAAAAGACCTTTGCATTTGGGCAGTTCATACCCGATGAAATAGCGCATGGCTGCCATTTTCCCCAGGTAGAGATCACCGGGCTTTCCCGATGCCGCCTCAGCCATAATGATCCATTGCCACGCTACGGCAATAATGCCAAACGCCTCCAGGTAGAGTGTCGCATCAGCCAGAAAAGATTCTGGCCCCTCCTGAAGCGCACGCATCCCAAGCCGGGCGGTGGTCTCCCGCAAAGCCGTTAATTCGTCCAGAAGTGCAGTTGCGGGACCCCACAGTTCCGGTATGGCCGCAGCGCGTTGCATATCGGATTCAACCAGCGCGGTAAACTCAGCAAAGCTCCTGCCCTGGTCTCTGGCAATTTTTCGGCCCAGCAGGTCCATCCCATGAATGCCGGTGGTGCCTTCGTGGATGGGATGAATTCGGGCCTCGCGGTAAAACTGCTCCAGCGGATAATCGGCACAATAACCGGCGCCGCCAAGGCACTGCAAACCTGCGCTCACGCTTTGAATGCACATTTCTGCCGGGTACGATTTCGCCACCGGCGTAAGCAGATCCAACAGCCGGCCCGCGCGGGCGGCCTCCTCGCCCACACCAGCCCTGTGCAAATCAGACCAGATCCCGCACTGCACAAGCAGCGACAAACACCCTTCCACCAAACTTTTTTGAAACAGCAGCATGCGCCGGACATCCGGATGTTGGTCAATGGCAACCGGCGCTGACAACGGGTCTTTATCGTTTAACGGCCTGCCCTGGCGCCGCCCGGCGGCATAAGCCCGTGAAGAATAATAGGCTGCCGATGCAATAGAAACCGCATTTAATCCGACGGCCACGCGCGCTTCGTTCATCATCTGAAACATATAGCGAAGGCCTTGATGCGCCTCGCCGACCAGCGCTGCGCGGCAATCGCCTTTTTCGCCAAACATCAGATGGGCTATGGGAGCGCCTTTGTAACCCATTTTGTGATAAACCCCAGCCGTGACTACGTCATTGCTAACCAGACGACCTTCTTCCGTCCTGTGCCGAGGTACGGCAAATAGTGAAATGCCTTTTGTTCCCGGAGGAGCGCCCTCAATGCGGGCCAGCAGCAGGTGGACAACATTTTCAACGCCATTGTGATCGCCGGCAGAAATGTAGATTTTCTGACCCTGGATGCGATATGAGCCGTCGGGTTGCGGTGTGGCCGTGGTTTTGAGGTCCGAAAGGGATGAGCCGGCTTCCGGCTCGGTCAGCGCCATGGTGCCCTGCCACTCGCCGCTGAACAACGGCGGAAGGTACCGCTCCTTCAGTTCTTTGGAACCGAAACTGATCAGCAGGTTTGCTGCGCCCGCAGACAGATAGGGAAACGCGGTCGCAGAGTAATTAGCCGCCCCAAAAATAAAAAGGCAGGCGTTTGATACGGTAAAGGGTAGTTGCAGGCCGCCCGCTTCCACAGGTGCCATTGCCGCAATCCAGCCGCCTTGTCCGAAAGCAGCCATCAACTCCGGCACCGCCGGATGAACATGGATGCGCCCATCAACCAACTGCGGCTCCTGGCGATCCATCTCACGCAACAGGGGCTGAAGGCGCGACGCGGCCAATTGTTCTGTGGCATCCAGTATTAAATCAATACCCGATCGGTCGTGTGCAGCGTACCGGGGAAGGGCTAATAGCGCATTGAGGTCGTGAACCTCATCAAACAGGAAATTCAGCGTTCTTCGGCTGTAAAATGGGGTTTTCATGGGTAAGCTTCGTGACTTTGGGAGTTTAACCCGGGTGCTCTTAACTTCTTCATCAGTTCGAATCGGCGAATTGCTAATTTCGGTACATGTCTGACGCCAATCTTTTCGACCTGACGGACAAAGTAGCCATCATTACCGGAGCGAGCAAAGGTATCGGCAAAGCCATTGCTCATGCGCTGGGTGCCCATGGTGCGAGGGTGGTCGTTTCCAGCCGCAATCAGGAGGCTGTTGACGAAGTGGCCGTTGAGCTCAGCTCTGCGGGTATTGAAGCCCGGGGAATTGCCGCCCACATGGGTGAGCGAGAAAACATCCAGCAACTGGTGGATCATACCGTTCAGGAATTTGGCGGCGTGGATATCCTGATCAACAACGCGGCAACCAACCCGATTTTTGGCCCCCTGCTGATGACGGACCAGGGCGCCTTTGACAAAATTATGCAGGTCAATGTCAAAGGGCCGTTTGAATTGAGCAAACTGGTCCAGCCAATCATGATGGAGCGCGGAGGGGGCTCTATCATCAATGTTTCCTCTATTGGGGGAATCAGTCCCGAGCACATGTTGGGTATTTATAGTGTCAGCAAAGCGGCGATGATCTCGCTGACTAAAGTCATGGCCAAAGAATGGGGCGGTGCCGGTATCCGTGTCAATGCCATTTGTCCGGGTCTGATTAAAACAAAATTCAGCCAGGCATTATGGTCCAATGAACATATGCTAAAGATGTTGACTGACAAACTTCCACTGCCGCGCATGGGCCTGCCGGAAGAGGTAACCGGCTTAGCCGTGTTTCTCGCTTCGGGAGCTTCATCTTACTGCACCGGTGGAGTTTATACCGTGGATGGCGGCTATACCGCCTAATCTTCCGGCTCTTGTTTTGTTAAAATTTTCATAAGGTGGAAACTATCTGTGTTTGTCGGTGTTACTATCGCTCACCCGCTAAAAAACCTTCTTATGTACAAAATGCTCATCCTGACTGTCGCGTTTACGGCAGCCGTATCGGTTTCCTCCGCTCAGTGCAGCGGTAACAAAACCAGCTCAACCTCATCTGATAATCAGGCTGATTTTGGTCAGGCAACGGCCAGTGCCGATGCCGGTATGATTGCTCCCATGGGAGAGCCTGATCTGGTGGATCTGGCGATCTCCGTCGAAGATCTCTCAACGTTGGTAACCGCCGTCAAAGCTGCCGGTCTGGTTGAAACCTTAAAAGGTAAAGGTCCATTCACCATTTTCGCCCCTACCAACAAAGCTTTCCAGGCCCTGCCCGCAGGTACCCTTGATATGTTGCTGAAGCCCGAAAACAAAGGCAAACTGGTGAAAGTGTTGACTTACCATGTGGTGCCAGGCGAGTACCCGGCCGCCAAAGTGAAGGACGGGATGAAGCCCGCCACGGTTGAAGGCTCAACCATTTCTATCACCGTAAACGACCAGGGTGTTAAAGTCAATGATGCCAAGGTGATCAAGGCCGATGTGGAAGCTTCCAACGGAGTTGTACACGTCATTGACAAAGTCATTCTGCCCCCGAACCTCTAATGGTCTGAAGCGCCGTCAGAATTGTCTCGACTTTTGAAATAGAAAAGCCGGCCCAGTCAAGGGTCGGCTTTTTTTTAGATCCTTATCGTTTTACCTCACCGCCTGCGCCAGAGATTGTGCAGGCTCCGGTCCATGAACCAGAAGAGCAACAATGCAGGAAGAATTAACATGGCAGTAATCGCCCACGAACCGGTAAGATCCGGCATGGCCGAAAGGATATTCTGGAAGAACCGAAGTCCGGGTTCAGCCAATTGGGTGTAGGTCGAAGGGAGGCCGGTTGTTCCACCGGGATTGCTGAAAACGCTAACCAGATAAACCAAAACCAGCGACAGCAGAAAAGCACCGGCCAACAATTTCTGCGCAATACCGGAAAGCAGCGGCATAGGCCCGGGAAGTGCAGGTGCGGAAAGCCCCGGAATCCTGGCAAGAACAGCGGCGTCAAAGTCCGGGGAAGGCTCTTCGGCTGGCTGGCTGGCTAACAACCGATCCATCGAAAGGAGATCTTCCAGAAGGGCAATGTCTGCTTTGCTGGCCTGCGGATTGCGGCGGAGCTTTTCCAGTTCGGTTTGCGCCCTGCCTTCGTCAATCCAGGACCAGACTTGTTCGGGGGTTAATAAGTTCATCGCCATGTTTCCCATTCTTTATGAAGATCCTTTTTCAGGATCCCGGCAAGGTGCTGCCGGGCCCGGAATACCCGCACCTTAACGGTGTTCACTTCTTCTCCGGTAATTTCGGCAATTTCCACCAAAGACAGTTCTTTTAAATAGAACAAGGTCAGCGCAAGATTTTCTTCCGGTTTCATTCGGTTCATCGCTTGGCTAATCAGTACTTTTTGCTCTGAAATTGCCGCAGTTTTGAACCCGTCGGGGAAGGCCGGATTTTCATCATCAAGATCTTCCCGGTCGCTGATGTCATCGTGTCCCTTGTGTCGTTTTTCTTTTCTAAGGCAACTCATCGCCGTGGTCCAGGTGATTTTGTAAAGCCAGGTGCTAAACCGTGAATCTCCGCGGAAATCCTCAAGGCTTCGAAAAGCCTTAACAAAAGCATCCTGAGCCACTTCTTCTGCCTGTTGGTGATCGCCAACCAGTCGCTTGGCAACGGTGAATACCCGTGCACGGTGGCGATTCAGCAGCGATTGATAGCCGCGTTCATCACCCGCCCGTATTTTGCGAATGTCCGCGAGGTCCTGATCCATGGTTCAACACTTGGACTCCGGATATCATTGGAAGGTTACCGGGTAGTGCAGAATTCAAGGTAGGCAAACTTTTTTCCTCTATTGGTAACCTGTCGGGCGTCTGCAGTGTCATAGCCTTGAATTTCACAAAACCTCACTAAAAAATCAGCGATCATGTTCGAGCAAGTCATTCCCATTTTTGGTATGCTGAGCGTTTTTGGCAGCATTTCCTTCATTGTTTACCTATATTACTCTACCCGTCATCGGGAACGTATGGCACTCATTGAGCGGGGTGTAGATGCTTCCATATTTGCCGGTGAACAACGCGGCATCAGCATCACACTAAGACTAAGCCTTTTAGCCATGGGCGTTGGATGCGGCATTTTGCTGGCAGAGCTGCTCTTTTCGGCAGGCTTGCGGGAAGACGTTGCTTTCCCCGCCATGATCTTCCTGTTTGGCGGGCTTGGTTTGTTGATCGCCTACTGGCTGGATGATCGAAACCGGGAAAAACTTAATGATGCCCGGGAACGCCGGGATATCCGCCAACAGCAGCGCCAGGTCCAGCACCAGGACTGAAGCGGAAGTCCCGTTCGCCCGCACGGAAGGTACGGCCAGGTGCCCAGGACATATCCTGGTCTTCCCGCTTGTCTTCACTGTCCCGGGTCCACTTTTTTACCTGAACATAGTCCAGGTAGTAAACCAGACGCAGCGACAGGTTGTTGCTTTGTTCAGACAAAAACGTCCGTTGAAGGTTGCTGAAGTAGTTTATTTCCAATTCACTTCCCGCGTCAAAAATGCCTTCTTTCCAAACCAGGAAAAGGTCTGAGCCGGGGGCAAATCGCCAGGTGAATCCCGCGTCAATGGTGAAAGCATTGAAATTGACATTGTGCGCAGAAAGCATCGTTTCCGGATCTATTCCCGAGTATGGCGATTCATACAGTTTTCCATCGTCCCCAAGCTCAAAATAGTCGTTGTATTCGGCAGTTGACCAATAATGTCGGGCCCGAAAGGTTAAAAACATTCTGTTGGTGAAAATATACTTAGCCTCAATTCCGGTTTCGGTAGTAATCACCTCCCTTCGACCAATAATGATGCTGCCGTCTTCCAGTTGATTGACCCAGCCCAGATCATCCTGAGCCCGATCCTGTTCAAACGAGACGTTCAATTGGAGTTTATCATTGACCCGCCAGCGCGGTTCAATACCAAAACTGATCGTGTTGCGGTTATCGCTGTAAAACTTCCGGTAATCCATACCGGCATCAAAAGCGAATTTTTTGCGGTAATCGGATGAAACCCAGGAGCCCCAGGTAAAATTAACAGGGTATTCCAGAAAACGCCCCGGCACCCTTGGCTCAAACCAATCATAGGTTATTATCGGCTCCGCATTAAACGATATCCCGGAAGCAAAGAAACTCTTCCAGATCTGGGTTGCTTCGGAATAGATCCCGAAATTGCCAAATTCATTGGGCTGATAAATTCGTTGATATTCTGTTCCTAAAAAGTGGTAGAGTTGATTGAATCGCCAAAAGGGTTTGTAAATATTGTAATTGAAAAACCCAAACAGAACTCTTTCGTTGTTGGCAAATAGAATGCCCAGGTCATTCGGGTTATAGGTATCGCTTTCTTCATAGTATCCCGTATTGAAAGTCAGGTTTCCGCTTACCTTGTTAAAATTCAACCCGGCCGTGTGGCCAAGTGCCACATCGTCAAAGTTGTCCGGGTACAGTTGACTGAGCGCACCATTGACTTGTATCTGGTATTGGTCTTTTTTATCCCTCAGGCGAAAAAGTAACCCGGTCACATTGGCTTCCTCCCAAGAGCCTACTCGCCAAACGTTGGTATTGGTCAGGGTCACAAACGAGTTGTCTCGCTTCAGGTTTTGGTCAAGGACAAATACGTTGTAATTCGTCAGGGGGGCGGTTGTGACGCTTCGCTCGTCGCCATCGGCTTCGCGGATCGTGGCTTCGGTTTCTGCCGTGATAGCATTGAATACGGCAATTCCCAAACCGCTGTTTGTTCTCCCGCTGATCTTTGTGGCATTGTACAATCTGCTTTCCTCGGGATTGCTCAACAATTCTTCCCCTTCCCCAATTTCATCGTAAACGGAATAATAGCCGACAGGCTGCCCGCCAATGCGTCGCGAATAAAACAAATCTTGCTTGTTGAATAACTCTGTTCCTTCTGTAAAGAAGGCCCGGTTCTCATTAAACCGAACTTCAAAGGGACTCAGATTCAGCACTTCATTATCAAAACGTACCTGGTTGAAATCCGGGATCAGCGTCATATCCAGGGTAAACGCATCATTGATCCCGTACTTGAGATCCATACCGCCATTGATATCCCAGACGGATTCTGTAATTCCGGTTTCAGGATCACTCCGGAGCTCAACATAAGAGGATAAATACGGGGTCAGGGAAAGTCGAAAAGGCGCATGAATATTCTGCAGACCTTTCAGGATGCCCACTTGCTGCAGAAAGCCCTGTTCTTCCACGTTGATAGGACTCCACCAGCTTTCTTCGCGCGTGCGTCGAATGGATCGGGCAAAATTGATTCCCCAATCCTGCAACGCTGCGGAGGGAAAGCGGAGCGCTCCGTAGGGCAATGCGAATTCTGCATACCAGCCATCATCTCCAATTCTGACTGCTGATTCCCAGACCGCATCCCAGAGCGGGTCACTATCAAAACCAGTCCACTTTTCATCAACCTGTACACCGGCCGCAGTAACGGCAAAAGAGACACCATTTGCGCCGTCCCGGTAAGGGGACAACAGCACACCATACCAGTCTGCATTGCCAAAGACATCCCGCTCCGAAAGCGTTAGCTGGATGCTGTCGGGTTGCGGATCGGTCAAATGTGCACCGATGTAGATGGCATCGTCATCATAAACAACCCGGATATAGCTTGACAACGCACTAGGCTTTCCTGGATCGGGTTCGGTGGTTATGAAGCCCTCCGCAGGCGCTGCTTTTGCCCAACAGGAATCATTTAGCCAGCCATCAATAACCGGCGGTTGAGAAACGCGCACTGCCCCCATTGTTTTGGGTTGGTAAAGGCTATCTGTCGAAGGGTTTTCGTCGGTGATTGCAGCGGTTGCGCGTTGCAGGGGCATAAAAATTACTGCCGCCAGCCAAAAGGCTGAGCAAAAGAATAAACGGTAGTCGCATTTCGACATGAGAAATAAAAGTAAATCAGAAGTGACCGAACTCCCGTTAAATCTTGTTAATGCGGTCTTAGTGTTAACCCCTAACCCATATCTGTTGATCGCTTCGACCAGAAACCGGCAATATGTCCGGCAATTTCTTCCCCGGCATCTTCCTGTAAAAAATGCCCGGCTTGTTCAATGGTGATCACCGGTTGGTTTTGCCGCGAAGGAATTGTTTGGTTAAACCATCGGTCGCCACCACGCATGATCGGGTCTTTGTCTGAAAACATCACCAAAGCAGGCTTTTGCCATGTTTTCAGCACTTCCCGGGCCTTGAGCATTTCCCGAACGCCGGGATCTTCCGGGCTTGTTGGCACGATGGCTGGAAATGCTCTTGCTCCGGATTTAAATCGCTTATCAGGGAAAGGAGCATTGTACGCCGCTTCTACTCCTTCTCCCAACGGCCTTGCGGTACCCATGCTGATCACCTGACCGATTGGAAAAACAGGGGAATGAAGGGCAAAAGTTTTCCAAGCTACAAATGCGGCCGGCATCGGACGATCGCCAACCGGAAGAAAGGTATTCATGATCACCAACCGGGAAAAACGTTCAGGATCGGCGCCAACCAACCCCAATCCAAGCAAGCCTCCCCAGTCTTGCACAACTAATGTGATGTTTCGCAAATCCAGGCGGTCCAGAAAAGCAGTTAACGTGCGAAAATGAAAATTGTAGCTGTAATCCGAGATTTCGGATGGCTTATCTGAACGTCCAAACCCGAACAAATCCGGGCAAATTATCCTCCCGAAAGGATGGAGAACAGGAATAAATTTTCGGTATAAAAAACTCCATGAGGGCTCTCCGTGGAGACATAATACAACGTCGCCGCTGCCCTCGTCCAGGTAGTGCATTCGCCCTCCCTCGATCTCTACATAATTCGGGGAAAAAGCAAAATCCGGCAGATTAATGAATCGCTCGTCTGGTGTTCTAAGAAACTTCATTGAGAAGAGTTGATGCAAAATTGGCGAAATGCTTCCGGCAATATTGCATCTTGTCCGGATAACGCAGCTAAAGGGAGCTATTCCTTTGGTTCAAAGACACCCCTTAAATCAAACCGTGCAGCGGACCTCCGGGCATGGCAAGCTCGTCAACGCGGAGCTCTACGCCGGGGTCATCCAGAACAGGAGGTGCATGAAATGGCTTGATTCTCGCATCAATGATGAGTGGACCCCGACAACCCCAATGTTTGTTTACCGTGGCGGACCCTACTCCATAAACGTCATGAGAAGGGTTGCTGCGCGTAAAGGTCACCCATAAAAAATTTCTCAGGGAAGCGGCGGCAAACTCAGCGTCATCGCAAATCACCATCAGCGCAACACCCTCCAGGTCTAATCCTTGCAACTGTTGTGTCCAGTGCTCTAATTCATTTTGTGCTGAAGGATAATCCGCAAAAGGATTTCCTGAAACCGCAATCACACCGGGCATAACCATATGCCAATTCTGGGCTAGACCTTCAACGGGCGGGTTTTGCGGCAATGTGTTCCGCAGCGCTCTTCTTGGCTCCCCAAGGCTGGCTACAACCAACTTAGAGCCACTGTTTATCCCCTGGCCGCTGTAATCGAGCGTATCCATGGAGGTTCGGGTTTGAAAATGCAGGTCTCGTTCAAGGTCCACCCTTTCCAGCACATGCCGGAGAAATGCTCCTTCGTCAGCAATTGGCGGTGGCGCATCGCGATCGCAGGCCATAAAAAGGTATTTGGCCAGCGAAAGCTGTCCCGTTCCCAAAATATGATTGGCCTGCGTCAGCATTTCCAACGGTTGCTTTTGCTTGTTGAAGGGCGAATAGCGTTCGCTGCCGATTGCCAGCAACAGGGGATGCACCCCGGCGGCATCAACGGCATGAACCGCCATAATTCCGGGCAGTTCGTCCTTTACCGCTTGCCCGGTCATGTCGTGGATCAATTCCCCGAAACACGAGTCTTCCTGCGGTGGCCTTCCAACCACCGTGAATGGCCAGATCGCATCCCGCCGATGCCAAACGTTTTCCACCTCCATGAATGGAAAATCATGCATCAGGCTGTAGTAACCCAGGTGATCTCCGAATGGTCCTTCGGGCTTCACCATTCCGGGGTGCACGGTGCCGGTAATCACAAAATCGGCATCGGTCGAAATGGTAAAACCATTGCGCACAGCATAACGCCATCGTCTGCCGCCGAGAACGCCGGCAAAAGTGAGTTCACTCAAACCTTCCGGCAATGGCATCACGGCAGCCAGCGTATGTGCCGGGGGACCGCCTACAAAAATACTCACGCGAAGCGGCTGCCCTTTTTGCTGCCATTTGGTTTGATGCACGCCGATCCCGCGCTGGATCTGGTAGTGCAGTCCGATTTCTTTGTCCTGAAGAAATTGATTTCCGGAAAGCTGAATCCGGTACATTCCGAGATTAGCCCCCATGGGTCCCTTTTTATCCGGGTCTTCTGTGTACACCTGGGGCAAGGTGACAAAGGGTCCTCCGTCCATCGGCGAGCTCACAATAGCCGGTAAATCGCTGATGCGGCACTGGCCGGCCATAACCGGGCCGCTCGAAACACGCCTGAGCAACGCCCTTGAGGCGTCAATCAAAATACCTGGCACCTGGAGCGGCATTTTCAGGGCTGCAGCCGGATCGCTCTTCAGGGCTACGAGGCGTTTAACAGCAGGCAGTGTTTCCCGGAACAAAAACCGGCAGCGGTCCATCGTTCCGAAAATGTTTGACGCTGCGGGGAACGGGGAACCTTTGACCCGCTCAAATAAAAGGGCCGGACCTCCGGCCTGGTAAACCCTTCGTTGAATTGCGGC
This sequence comes from Bacteroidota bacterium, assembly GCA_031402635.1. GTDB lineage: Bacteria > Bacteroidota > Bacteroidia > Chitinophagales > BACL12 > WGOA01. The sequence continues at coordinate 24,673 of JANNSM010000038.1, forward strand.
AATTTCCAGTTTGGGGTCCACTTCGAAGGAAATGCGCCGGAGCATGCCGTGTTTTTCAAGATCGGATAACGCGGCGTTTAAACTGGAATAGGCCATCTGAGCGAGAAAGGCAAAAACGAAGGGTTAATGGTGTGAAATCTGGTAACGCGGGAATGCAAGTGTAAGATTAGCAGGGGGTTTGGGCGGGGTCGAGTTCCATACTTAATATTAACCTGCTATAACCTAAGCGTGACGTTTGTAAAGCTAACAAACGAAATCGCCGTCCGTTCGGCAAAACACCTTCCCTTGCCTACTTTCGGGCATGTTCTATACGCTTTGCTTTTATGTGCTATTGGTATTCTTCCGGACACAGCCGGAAGAGGCTGGTTTTTCGCACGTTGCAGAATTTGCTGCCGGATTTACGGGACTCGAAAAAGGAGCAGTTTTTGCAGGAGATTATCCGGTCAGTAAACCGCTGTTCAAGAGCGATTCCAATGGGGTATCAGGTCCCTCAGTTTCTACGGATATTGTCGTGTTTAACCTGACCTGGAACGAAAAGGACCGGCCAGTTCTGAGCCAGTCTATTCGGGTTACAGAGCGGGACGGTTATGACAACCAACCTTCTTTTTCCGCTGACGGTCAATTCCTTTTTTACACTGCTATACGCGATGGTCAGGCAGACATCTTCCGGTACAATTTCCAGGATGGATCAACGGATACCCTGACCCAAACTCCGGAAAGCGAATTCAGCCCACAGGCTTCCGGCGATGGCACCGGTTTTTATGTTGTCAGGGTCGAATTGCGTGACTCCCTTCAGCGGCTGTGGCGCTTCCCCCTTGATGGCGGCAGGCCGCGTTTAGTCATGGATGCCATTGAGCCCGTAGGTTATTATGCCTGGCTGGATCCGGATTACGTTGCCGTATTTATACTGGGCCAAGGTGATAAAAACACCCTCCAAACCGGCCAGGCCGGCAAACAGAAAATGAGCATCATCGCCGCCGATATCGGTCGTTGTATTGCGAAGGTGCCCGGGCAGCCTGCGGTAAGCTTCGTCTATCTTAAGGGTACGGAAGGCCCGGTCATCCGTGTGTTTAATCCAAAAGAAGAGCGGGTCCGGGATATAGCCCCTGCGATTCCCGGAGCAGAGGATTACGCATGGAGTCCGACCGGGCAATTACTGATGGCATCCGGTACCCGGTTATACGTTTTTGATCCGGCTACAGATCAGCGCTGGCATTTTGCTGTCGAACTTCGCGATGCCGGAATCGGGACCTGGAGCTTAGGCAACATTTCCAGAATGGCTATTAGCCCGGACGGCCTTCGGCTTGCCGTTGTGCTCGAACAACTAGAAGACTGAACGGTACTTTGGCAATCAGGTTGTTAACATACTTTAACAAGCTTCTTGCACACATTTAACGCCCAACATAACACCGGCGCTTTATCCTGCCCGTAAATTTACTTTATCAGCATCAGCAACTTATTTCTGTTTCGCGCTGATTGCCCTGTGTGGCTTTCCTGATTCCATAACAACAATTTTCCTGCGATGAATAGCAATTACTTTCCATCTCTGGTCTTGCCAACCGTTATTGCGCTGTTGCCGATATCCCTGACCGGACAAACTGCCGATACCCAAATCACGGAAGATTCCGGTAAGGTTAGAATTGTTATTGAGCAGGAAATCAATGGCAAAAACATTAACGTGGATACTACCATTGCCCTGGAACCCGGGATGGATTTGCAGGAAATACTAAACCAGTTCGGCCTTGACAAGGATATTGATTTGAATGGAAATGGGGGGGATATTGAGATTATCATCAATAAGCACAACAACTTAGAGGACGAACTTCAGGAGTTGCGCCTTGAATTCAATGAAATTGTACCCGATCTCCGGGAGCTACAATCACTTCTTCGGGAGGCGCAAGAACAGATCATGATTTTCGACGCCAGGCAGCAGGACAATCAGGCTTTCCTTGGCGTTTACTATGATCATCAAAAAATTGACGAAGGTTGGGGTGCCAGCGTAACTCAGGTTATTGAAGGATCAGGAGCTGAAAAAGCAGGTATTAAAGAAGGCGATCTCATTTTGAGCATCAATGGAAATTCCTTTTCAGAGGATGAACAGATTCGCGATACATTGGAACCATTTGCACCCGGTGATGAAGTCCGCTTGTCCGTATTACGGGAAGGGAAAGAAGAGGAAATAAGTGCCGTTTTAGGAAGCCCTGAAGAAGGCAATGAGTTTAACTGGCAGAACGAAGATGAGTCATATGAGTTTCACTGGGATGGGGCCGATATTGATTTGGAGGACCTGCCCTTCTTTGTCGATCCGGGCTCTGTGGCCGGTATGTCTGAAAAACCATTTCTCGGTGTTTATCTTGATTACAGCGCTGATGAAGGCGTAGTAATCTCCGGTGCAGTCAGTGGCTCGACGGCTGAAGAAATGGGCCTTATAGAAGGAGACATCATCACGGAAATTAACAATCAAAAAGTCGGAGACATTGAAGCCCTGAAGGAGGCTCTCGCCGCGCAACCCATTGGCGAAGAAGTAACCGTTACGTATCTCCGGGATGGCAAGAAAATGAAAGGGAATGCCATTCTGCAAGGCAATAAAACCCCTCTTCAGCGAGAGATGTTCCTCAGGAACGGGTTACAGGCTCCTATTGGTAACCTTGAGGAGATGATTCAACAAGAGCTGATGCGATCGGGAGAAGTAATTTCTGAAGACCTGCTCCGTGATCTGGAGCAACTGCGATCGCTGGAGGACCTCAAGATTTTTTTCGATAACGGACCTTTAGATTTCAGTGATGAAGGGCTTGGGGAAATTCCTTCCCGCGTTGAGCGCAGGGTTGCCGTATTCATCACCATGGACAACCTGAGTGTAAGTGACCTGGAAGAACTCAATCAACACGCAAATCCCAAACTGAATGGCAAAAATGATCTAGTCGTTGAGGGGCTTTATTTCAGCCCCAATCCGAGCGATGGTCGTTTTATCCTCAATTTTGATTTGATCGAAAGCGGTCCTGCAATTGTCCAGGTATATGACCTGAATGGTCGCCAGATTTACAGCAGGGAATTTGCCGGTGAACCGGGTTCCTATACGGAGCAGATTGATATTTCCGGCGAACCCAAAGGGGTTTATTACCTGTCCGTGACTCAGAATGGTAAAAACTTTGCCAAGAAAGTTGTTATTCAGTAAAGCGGACCCCGGGTGCGCTATTACTTGAAGATATTGATTCCGGCGGTTACCTGAATAGAATTAATGCCAAGCGCCACCGGATAAGAGGTTCCATCTACCGCAAAGTCCACCGTTCGCTTGCCTAAACTGCCCCCATAGCGAACATCCAGCGCCAGCCGGCCAAGGTCTAAACCGGCACCGGCTTGATAGCCCCAACTCTTGTTGTCAAAATCATTGACTAACGCGTCCAACACATTCCCTGCACCGGAGTCCGAACTAGCTCCCAATACATAAGTCATAACGGGACCAGCCTGGATGCGAACGGTTCTTCCAATGTTGATGCCCGCAAGTAACGGTATATCCACCTGGTTAAAACTCACCCGTTTAATATCGGAGAAACTCAGGTCGAAGAATTCCAGTTGGCCGGTTTGGTGGCTAAACATGACTTCGGGTTGAAGGACAAAGGGTCCAAGGTTGAGTTGCAGGAATGCTCCCGCAGTCACCCCTATCTTCCGTCCATTAGGTAATTCACTAATTACAACAGCTTCATCTGCCGACTCCAGGATGTTAAAACGCGAGAAGTTTAATCCGGCTTTGGGACCAAACGTGAATACCTGAGCGCGGAGGTGCGCCGTGGTAAAAAAGACGACCAGTCCTACAAACAGCATTCTTTTCATCAAATGGAGTTTAAACCCGATTACAGATTGGGTATGTAGCAAACGCTTTTATCATACGTTCTGATATAAAATTAGATGCCGTTTTTATTCGGGGCATCCTCAAAGACCTATAAAAGTCTTTAAATCTTCTATTTCCTGTGGGCCTTTGGAATCGATTTCTTTATCAATGGGATAGTTCCGGATCACTGCGGAACGGATATCATCAAGAAACAACGTTTCGTCAGTTTCTTGTTTGAGGTCTGCACTCACATCCTGGTCATAGCATAAAAGCACGACTTTTTTGCCGCATTGATTTCGTGCAATGTTTACTGCAGGAAGGAAGTCCTGATCTCCGGTTGTAATCACAATTCGTTCCACTTCCGGAAGTGAGGCCTGCCAGACCAGATGAGCCGTCATGTCCACATCAACCCGTCTTTGCCGATGATCACCATATCCAGCGCGACCAGACATGGGGTGCAGGCAAACCGTCATACCGGAAGCCCTCATTGCTGTGTAAAACCGATTTAATCCTTCAGGAATGCCATAGGAAGGATCATAGCCATTAAATAGAAAAGTAGATACGGTGCCAAATCGCTCCGTAAGCCAACGCTCTGTTGCTATGTAATCCAGCTTAAACCGCTGACTGCCTACCTTAACAACAAATCCAATATCAACCAACCAAACTGTGCTACTCTGCATAATATTGAGGAGGAGGAACATCAAGATACGCCTATCCGTCTATGACCCGGAACAATTCCTGACATTTAGCCTTTAGAATCATCACTAATGGTGAAAAGGTTGATGCTTTGAAAGGTTTACAAATTATGCAGCAAACGCGAGGAATAACGGATAATTGTCCAGAAGCAAAGTGCCGTGTTATTACTCTCCTTTTTCCAGATTCTCAGCCTTTTTTAAAACGCTGGCTTCAAGGTCTTTTTTATAGCGAATGATCAATTCCAGCACACTCCGGTCGGCGCTGCCTATAATTTGTGCAGCAAGAATGCCGGCATTTTTGCCTCCGTTTATCGCTACGGTAGCCACGGGTACTCCTGCAGGCATCTGCACAATGGAAAGAAGGGAATCCTGCCCGTTCAATGCGGTACTTTTTACGGGCACACCAATCACCGGAAGGGGCGATATGGCGGCTACCATTCCTGGAAGATGCGCAGCACCGCCCGCACCGGCAATGATTACGCGCAAGCCCCTCGATACCGCACTTTCCGCATAGCTGTAAAGCCTTTGGGGAGTTCGGTGAGCAGATACGATTGTCATTTCGTAAGCTATTCCGAATTGCGCTAAAATTTCAGCAGCGCCTTGCATAACCTCCAAATCCGAATCGCTGCCCATAATGATTCCTACCAGCGGTGCGGCGTTTTTCCCGGCTTGATTGTTCATGGTGCGGCAATTATGCTCAGCAAATTTTTTACCCGTATGGCCTTCTTCCGGGCTTCTTCAATGTCCTGATCAACAATGGTAACATGACCCATTTTGCGGTATGGCGAAGTCTTTGCTTTGCCATAAAGATGGATAGATACACCGGGAATTGCCAGAGCCTCCCTCATTCCACGGATAATTGGGCGACCGGTATAACCGGGCGCTCCCAGCAAATTGATCAGCGCTGCGGGGATCATTTGTCCGGCATCGCCGAGCGGAAATCCCAGAATCGCGCGAAGGTGCTGCTCAAACTGGTCCGTAATGCAGGCTTCAATCGTATAGTGCCCAGAATTATGTGTTCTCGGAGATATTTCATTAATCAGCACATCTTCTTGCGCAGTAAGAAAAAGTTCTACGCCAAACACCCCAACGCCATCAAAAGCCTGTATGGTTTCCACAGCAAGTTGTTGCGCTTTGTGGGCCAGTTCGGGGGAAATATCTGCCGGGGCAACTAACATATCCATCACATTAGCCTCGCCAATAAAAACCATCTCGGTAACCGGATAAACAGAGGTTTCTCCCGAGGTGCTCCGGGCAACCAGCACGGCAAGTTCCTTTACAAAAGGAATGTATTGCTCTATGAGTCCGGGCACCGGAAGGTGTTTCTCCCAATCGGATTCGCTTCGCAAAACAGCGACTCCCCGCCCATCATATCCGCCTCTTCTCGCCTTTTGAACCAGGGGGTAGCCAAACGCTGAAAAAGTTTCCCGGTCGGGCACATCAACAGCCAGAAATGGCGAAGTGGGCAGGCCAAATTGCCTTAGTTTTTCTTTCTGTAAAACTTTGTCCTGGATAATCGCCAGGAGGTGTGGATCCGGAAGAATCCGGTTGCCTTCTGCCGCAAGCCGGCTCAAGATCGCAGCATCTATATTTTCAAGATCGAATGTGGTTACCTCCGAAGTTTCTACCAGTTCGCGAATTAGCGCCTCATCAAAATAGTTTCCTACCAGTTGCCTGTCTGCCATTTGACCTGCCGGTGAACCCGGTGTCGGATCCAGTATGGTAACCGAGCATCCCAATTGGTGGGCCTTTCTGACCAGCATACGTCCGAGCTGACCGCCGCCAATGATACCAATTCGGGCAATGGGATATAGAAGTTCACTCATCACAGATAGCGGTGTATAGATGCCCCGAAGGTAAGGTTGTCGGGGCGTTTCAATGCCGTCGCTTTTGTATTACCACGAAGGAGAAAATATTTTAGTTATTTTCCGACTATGGGACTTCCAGAGGATTTGGGTTTTCGGTCTTCCAGGGTACTGGTGAATGGCATAAGCCTGCATGTGGTCGAGAATGGCTCAGGGCCCATGGTGATTATGTTGCACGGATGGCCGGAGTTCTGGTATTCCTGGAAGCACGCCCTCTCACAGTTGTCGGGACAATACCATGTTGTTGCACCGGATATGCGCGGTTATAACCTGAGCGATAAGCCCGAGGGCATTTCGCCTTATTCTCTGAAGAATTTGGTGAACGATGTACTTGGACTAATAGACCATTTTGGTGTTGATCAGGTCCACCTCGTCGGTCATGATTGGGGTGGTATTGTCGCCTGGCAATTTGCCATCCAGCATCCGGATCGGATCAAGGATCTTGTAATCCTGAATTGTCCTCATCCGGAAGCATTTCGTCAAGCGTTAAAGAAAGATATTCGTCAGCGTATGAAAAGCTGGTATATGCTTTTTTTCCAGGTGCCTGCTTTGCCTGAATTTATCCTCTCGTCTTCTCTGCCATTTTTCTTTCGCCGTATATTTTTAGGATGGATGCGTCAACCCGATGCTTTTAATGCCGAAGATATTCTTCATTATGTTCAATCCTATCGTAAGCCTGGAGCGCTGAAGGCCAGTTTGAATTATTACCGCGCTTTATTCAGTATTGGACCGCCTCGCACAGACCGATTTCGCGTGCCCATTCCCAAGCCGATTTTAGTCTTATGGGGATTGGATGACAAAGTCCTTGGTCATTCCATGACGCGAGATATGGATCGCTTTGCCGGCAAGGGTTTTCGACAAGTCGATTTTAAAAATTGCAGTCATTGGATTCAGCATGAATATCCCGAACGGGTGCATGCTGAAATGATAACCTTTTGGGAATCTCACCAATAATTTAATAAACGGTAGAAGTTTGTTACGCTGCGAGCCGGGCTATGATCTCGCTCGGCAATCTGCTCTAAGATCCTGTACAAAACTATTATACCACATTTCGGTACACACGAACCCGCCCGGAATTGCCCGTATATTTACACGCTCATTTTACCCCTGAATGCAGTATTGGCGAATGGCAATTGCACATAGGGAAATCAAGAAGAAGTAAAAGGCTACTATGAGTTACGAACTGACTGGAAAGTTGATTGAGAAATTTCCCGTTGAACAACCCACGGCTTCTTTTCGAAAGCGTGAATTTGTTGTTGAGCTTTCTGAAGAACGGAATGGTCGTGTATTTACAGACCCGGTGAAATTTCAACTCACGCAAGATCGCGTAGACGCAATTGATCCGTTTGCTATTCAGGATGAGATTAAAGTCAGTTTTGATATCAAGGGAAATCGCTGGGAGCGGGATGGCCGGGTGAGTTATTTCACAAACCTTGTTGCCTGGAAAGTAGAACGATCCGGAGCGGGTCAGACTAAGGGTTCGCAGGATTTTGACCCGGGTATGCCGACAGCAGATCAGGCACCTCCGGAGGGATACGATGACCTCCCTTTCTGAATCGCTGTAAAAATGGGACTTTAGATTATAAGGTTCCACATCTGTCAATACCGCTATACTGTTATGCCTAACGACCAAACAAATGGTGTTTGGTACATTGTGTATAACGGGTTATAAACCGACCGCTTATTGTACGGTGTTTTTGGTATGCAGCGCTATTTGTCAATGAGAGCTCTTTTAATCGATAAATACCCTGTTTTGAGCCGCTCACCCATTTCGTTTAAAATTCGCTCGGGATCGGGCGCTCATTGACTCGAAATAAACTATTGATTATCAACGCTTTGTGAAAAATCGGGAATCCAATCAAAAAAGAGCTCCCAATCGCTTCGCAAGGATATAGTTTCTGTAAAGTACACTACAGATTCTGCTTGTTCCCTTTCGTCGTATTTGCCAGGATCCCATCTTCCATTATCGTTTGCATCCAGGATGACACGCGCCCGGTACTGACCTGGTAATAAGTATGGAAAAGTGATTTTTTCTTCTTCCCCGGAGCGTACAATTTTTCGACGCACGACATTTCCAGGCGCATCTAACAACTCAAACAATAGGATGGACTCTTGAGGAACCTTTAGGTTGAAGGCCAATTCCCCGTATTCCTTTCGAGTCCTCATTTTAAAATTCCAGGATGCAGAGTCATTTTCCATTCCGAAAATGTCGCTGACAAACCCTCTTTTAGTCTCCAGCTTATAGAGTTCCCCGGGTTGAATAGGTGCATCCAGGGTAATTTCTGTGCGCATTGAATTTGCCCAAGATGATAAAATGGGCACAGTATCTCCGGTCATTAGGTTGCTCAGTACAACTCTTTCCGGAAAAAAGTCATTTCCAGGACTTGCCAATCGAATGCGGAGCACTGTTCCAAGATCAAAAATTACGGCCTGGCGAGGTTTAGGTCCTGATGCAACTTGTCCTTTAGAAGCAGCCACAATAGGAAGGGAAGGGCTGATATCCAGAAAAGCGTTGATTCTTAGCGAATCAACGGATGAAGTTTTTAGGTTTATTCGCTTCGTTATTGCACTGGTATCAAGC
>JANNSM010000039.1:0-2149 GCA_031402635.1 Bacteroidota bacterium
CGGGAACCTGCGGATCAATGACAGGCTCCAGTTTAAGCGACTTCGATTCGGTTCTCGGCCGGATCAGCGCCAATACCTCGTCAAGCAGAACGCCCGCCTGAACCGGTTCCCGGCGCGGTGCCTCTTCGAGCGAACTTTCCCGGGCATAGTCCAGAATGTGTTCCACCAGACCCAGCAGGTGAGAGGCAGCATCGGAAATGGTGCCGGCATATTCCCTTGCGCGATCGGGAAGCTGAATTCTGCGCAAGCGCTCGGAAAAGCCGCTGATAGCGTGCAATGGCGTCCGCAATTCATGGCTCATGTTGGCCAGAAAGGCTTCCCGTGCACGCACCAGTCCGCGCTCCCGCGCGAGCGTCCGTTGCAGGGCTGATTCCATGCGATCGCCCCGCCGGAACAGGCTGATCAGGCCGGTGGCCAGCAAGAGCAGAATTGCGGTGGAAAGGATTCCGTAAAGAAAAATCATCCGGTTCACCTGCTCGGACTTCACACGACTGGCGGCAGCCAGGGCTTCGGACCGGCTGATCGCCGTACGGTCCATGCGATCGAGCCAGAACTCAATGTCCCGGCTCAGGGCAGCGTCTTCGCCGGCCAGCTTAAACGCTACTTTGCGACGGGCTTCTTCCCGCAGCAATTCCTGGCGGCGGGCGGCGTCCAGCCGGTCTTCGATGACAGCAAAGTAACCGGCCTGTTCTTTGGTCACTGCGCCGAGCGCATCTATTTCCTGTTGCAGTTCCTGGCGTTTTTTCCGGCGGCTCTGCACCGCAGCTACGCTGTCCGCCGGCAAACTTCGGGCTTCGCTGATAACGTCCTGAACATTGCCAAAAGAACCCGAGTAATTGCGCGCTGCCAGTTTTACCCAGTCATCAAGGACGGCGTAACGGGCGTTGATGAGCATTCGCAGGGTATCCAGATTTTCATTCGGCGTTGGTCGTTGCAGGCTTAGGATGACTGCATCAATATCCTCCCGGGCTTCGCGGTATTCCCTGAGGTCGTCTTCGCTGCGGGTCAGTGCGTAGCGCATCACCGAGTTGCCGGCTTGCGCTTGCAACCGTCGCAATTCTTCAACTACCAGGCGATCGCCATCAGGCCGTGAAATTTCTTCGAGCGCCTGCACCGAACCCCGCAGGTTCCGGTAAGCGGTCCAGGTGACCCAGGGAATGCTGAGCATCAGCAGGGTCACCGCGGCGATGACGGCTCTTCGACCTGACCGCTGCTGCATCCGCCGGTTTTCGCCGGATTCAGCGGGCGGCTCCGGACGGGGGCTGTTTGCCGGTGACTCCGTTTCGGGCATGGACGCAAAAGATACGAAAGCCCGGTCAGATCCGGGGGAAGGGCTGCAGTCGCACCTGCTCAGTAAGTGGCCATTTCCGGATCTATCTCCCGCGCCCAGGCCAGGATTCCGCCCTCCAGATTATACAGGTTGGTAAAGCCGTATTTGCTCTCCAGCTGGTTGATGACATCGGCGCTGCGAACACCGCTCCGGCAATGAATCACAACATTTCCTTCGGCGGGAATTGCGTCCAGGTGATCTTCAACGATTGATTTTGGAATGAGCGTTCCCTGAATATTGGCGATTTCGTATTCGTAAGGTTCCCGCACGTCAATGACCACCGGCGGCGTTGGCGATCCCAGCCATTCCCGCAGCGTGTGCACATTGATGCTCTTTGCGGTAAACGTCCGGGGTTTGGCCTGGTCAATTCCGCAGAAAATCTCGTAGTCAATCAGTTCCGTCTGCCGCGGCTGGTCACCGCTCAGCGGATTGTCGGGATTGGGACGAAGGCGAAGGGTTCGGGTTTCCATGGTGGCCGCATCCAGGAGCATCAGGCGCCCGGAGAGCGGCTCCCCGACCCCGCTGATGACTTTGATCACTTCATTGGCCTGAAGGCTGCCGAGTATGCCCGGCAACACCCCGATGACTCCTCCTTCGGCGCAACTGGGCACAAGGCCGGGGGGCGGGGGGGTGGGGAACAGATCCCGGTAATTGGGCCCACGGCTGCCATCGGGAAGGAGGAAGTTGAAGACACTCAGTTGCCCTTCGAACCGAAAAATGGAGGCATAAACATTGACTTTTCCTAGCAACACACAGGCATCATTGACCAGGTAGCGGGTGGGAAAATTGTCGGTCCCGTCTGCGATGACGTCGTATTGC